>URUZ01000065.1 GCA_900551225.1 uncultured Clostridium sp. | reverse complement strand
GGGTATCCCTTCCGCCCGGAGTACATAATTGACCAGGGCTATTACAACTCCTGCTTCCGTCTTCCCTCGAAAGAATTTCGGGATTTTATGGAATTCCAGCAAATCGAAGTATGCGCTTTGGCTAAAGACCTGGTAGAAATCGTCCATAGCTGTCACAAAGAAGCCATCATGTTTCTTGGGGATCATTGGATAGGAACAGAACCCTACGGTAAGCATTTTAAAGAAATAGGGTTGGATGCAGTAGTCGGTTCTGTGGGAGATGGTGTGACACTGCGGATGATCTCTGATATTAAAGGTGTTGGGTATACCGAAGGGCGGCTGCTTCCCTATTTTTTCCCGGACGTTTTCACCCCCGGGGGCGATCCCATTGGGGAAGCCCGTGAAAACTGGCTGAAGGCAAGAAGGGCCATCCTCAGAAGCCCTCTTGACAGAATTGGTTATGGAGGGTATCTTAAACTAGCCATGGAATGGCCGGGATTTGTTGAGGAAATTGAACAGATCATAGGCGAGTTCCGCTCCATACTGGAGATCTCCCAGGATGACAAAGCTTACCAGGCCCCCTTTAAGGTAGCTGTCCTAAACTGTTTTGGGGCACTTCGGGGCTGGATGAGCAATCAGGTACATCACGCCATATATCATCGAGAAATTTATTCCTATACCGGAGTTTTTGAGTGCTTAAGCGGCCTGCCCCTGGATGTCAGATTCCTTGATTTTGACCAAATAAAAAACGGAATCGATCCCGATATTAAAGTAATCTTCAATGTGGGAGATGCCTACACAGCCTGGAGCGGCGGTGAAAACTGGAAGGACGAGCGGATCGTAACTGCGCTTCGGCATTTTGTTGATCAGGGCGGCGGTTTCATCGGTGTCGGAGAACCCACCGCCTGTCAGTATCAGGGGAGATTTTTTCAGCTGAGCGATGTGTTAGGCGTAGACCGTGAAAATGGTTTTTCTATAAGCACAAATAAATATAATCGTCTTTCGGAAAACTGCCAGAAACATTTCATCCTGAAGGATATTGAGGGGACGCTGGATTTCGGAGAGGGGAAGAGCCGTATCTACGCCCATGGCTCGAACTACGAAATTCTGAATCAGGACGGAGAGTATTGCCGTCTGGTGGTCAACCACTATGGTATGGGAAGGAGTGTATACTTTTCCGGACTCCCATATTCTCCCCAGAACTGCAGGATTTTAATGCGGGCCATATACTATGCTGCTGGATATGAAAACCATATGCTGGATTACTATGTCACAAATGTTGATACAGAAGTGGCAGTTTTCAAAAAAGCTGGACAGATTGCCATCATCAATAATTCCGGCCAAACCAGAAACACACAATTGTATGTCAGCGGAAGTCCTCTCTGCACCTTAGAGCTGGCTCCCGGCGAAATGCAGTTTGTTGAACTGCCGAAGGCAGGACAGGAGGAAACACAATGAAAATATTTGCCCACCACGCCCATGTTTTTCCAAAAGAGATCCGGGAAGATGGAACCGTAGAAGCCCTGATGAGGCTTATGGATCAATGCGATATTGAAAAAGCGGTGGCATTTGCTCCGTTTTATGAATATTTTGAGGAAGCCGGGGCAAATCCGAACCAGTGGCTTGCAGGTGCGATCAAGGGGCAGGATCGTTTATATGGTTTTGGTATTATTGATTTTTCTAGAGATGATATGGAAAATCAGACAGAAGAAATATTACAGTGCGGATTAAAAGGTATAAAGATACATCCAGCTTTTCAGAAAATAAAAATCGACTGTGAAAAAGCGTTCCGGGTTTATGGCAAAGCCCAGGAGCTGGGACTGGCTGTGTCCTTCCACACAGGGATACACTGGCACAGGATTGCCGATTACAACACACTTTTATTTGATGAGGTTGCCTGGCATTTTCCAAAGCTGCGGTTCACTATGGAGCATGTTGGAGGTTATACATTCTTCAATGAGGCAGTGGCGGTACTGACCAATAACCGAGAAAATGTGTATGCAGGGCTTACCAGTGTGTTCGACGCTGAGATGAACCGGTTCTGGTATCTTGGTGAGGAACGTGTCAATGAGCTTCTATGGCAAATCGGCGCTGGCCGCTGCATATTCGGACTGGATTTTCCGTATAACCAGAAGAAAGAAATAAGAGAGGCTCTGTCATGTGTGGACAGGCTCAAAGCCACTTCAGAGGAAAAATCCAAAATTTTAGGTGGCAACCTTGCAGACTTTTTAGGAATAAAGTAATATATTTTAGCTGCTCCCACGTTACTGTGGAGCAGTTTTTTCATATTAACCTTCATTATCAACATTAGTTAAAAAATATTATCAGTTAAAACACTTGACGTGTATACAATGTGCATAATATAATAAGTGTTGCAAAAGCAACAGCGTATTTCCAGTGTTTCGTATAAACTATCGTTGTAGCAACCGAATGGCAGCAGCAGGTAATGGTAACAATACTTTTAATAGAGCAGTATGTGCATCTACAGGAGGGAAATATCTATGAGAACAGAATGGAACACCTTTAAGAGCGGCGTGTGGGAGCATGAGATCAATGTGCGCGACTTCATCCAGAAGAACTACACACCCTATGACGGCAATGACGAATTCCTGGAAGGCCCCACGGAAAATACCAAGGCCCTGTGGGATCAGGTCATGGATCTGACTGCCCAGGAACGGGCAAAGGGCGGCGTACTGGATATGGACACCAGAGTCATCTCCACCATCACCTCCCATGGTCCGGGCTATCTGGACAAAGATAAAGAGACAATCACAGGTTTCCAGACTGATAAGCCCTTTAAGCGGGCCCTTCAGCCTTACGGCGGTATCCGCATGGCCATGAAGGCCTGCCAGGACAATGGCTATGAAGTGGACCCCGAGATTGTGGAGTTCTTCACAACTCACAGAAAGACCCACAATGCAGGCGTGTTTGACGCTTACACCCCTGAGATGAGGGCCTGCCGCTCCAGCCACATTATCACCGGGCTTCCTGATTCTTATGGCCGCGGCCGTATCATCGGCGACTACCGCCGCACCGCGCTGTACGGTGTGGACCGCCTGATCCAGGAGAAGAAGGAGCAGAAGGATTCCACCCGCACCATCATGTATTCTGATGTAATCCGTGAACGCGAGGAGCTGTCCGAGCAGATCCGTGCGCTGGAAGATCTGAAGGAGCTGGGCCGCATCTACGGCTTTGACCTGTCAAGGCCCGCCGCTGACGTAAAGGAAGCCATCCAGTGGACCTACTTAGGCTATCTGGCCGCAGTTAAGGAGCAGAACGGAGCTGCCATGTCCCTGGGACGCACCTCCACATTTATCGACATTTACGCCCAGCGTGACCTGGAAAGCGGTAAATACACAGAATCACAGATCCAGGAATTCGTGGATCACTTCATTATGAAGCTGCGCCTGATTAAATTTGCCAGAACCCCGGAGTACAACGAGCTGTTCTCAGGCGATCCTACCTGGGTGACTGAGACCATCGCCGGCGTGGGCATCGACGGACGCCACATGGTCACCAAGATGTCCTTCCGCTACCTGCACACCCTGAAGAACCTGGGCACCTCACCTGAACCCAACCTGACTGTGCTCTGGTCCACCAGACTGCCTGAGAACTTCAAGCGGTTCTGCGCCAAGACCTCCATCGAGTCCTCCGCCATCCAGTATGAGAACGACGACCTGATGCGTGTGTCCCACGGCGACGACTATGCCATCGCCTGCTGCGTATCCAGTATGCGTGTGGGCAAGGAGATGCAGTTCTTCGGCGCAAGGGCCAACCTGGCCAAGTGCCTGCTGTACGCCATCAACGGCGGCGTGGACGAGATCAGCGGCAAGCAGGTAGGACCAAAATACCGCCCCATTACCTCCGAATATCTGGATTTTGACGAGGTGATGGACCGATACAAGGATATGATGAAATGGCTGGCCAGCGTCTATGTAAACGCGCTGAATATCATCCATTACAACCATGACCGCTACAGCTACGAGCGCCTGCAGATGGCCCTTCACGACAAGAAGGTGACCAGATGGTTCGCCACCGGCATCGCCGGCCTGTCCGTGGTGGCAGACTCCCTGTCAGCCATCAAGTACGCCAAGGTTAAGGCAATCCGCAATGAAAAGGGCATTATCATTGATTATGAAGTGGAAGGCGACTTCCCGAAATACGGCAACAACGACGACAGGGTTGACCAGCTGGCCGGGGACCTGGTTCACACCTTCATGAGCTATATCAAGGGCAACCACACCTACCGCGGAGGTATCCCCACCACCTCCATCCTGACCATCACCTCCAACGTGGTATACGGCAAAAATACCGGCTCCACACCGGACGGCAGAAAAGCGGGCCAGCCATTTGCACCGGGCGCCAACCCAATGCACCACAGAGACACCCACGGCGCCGTGGCCTCCCTGGCCTCTGTGGCCAAGCTGCCTTTCAGCGACGCTCAGGACGGCATCTCCAATACCTTCTCCATCATCCCGGGAGCGCTGGGCAAAGATGACCAGGTATTCATGGGAGACCTGGAGATCGAACTGTCCGGCTGCCGCAGCTGCGAAGGACCTACACTGTTTGAAGGCTTAGACACTGAACTGGAGAGCGAGGAGGACTGATTACAGCTCCCCGCCGTAAAAGCACCGGCCCAGCCTGGATATTCCACGCGGGCGGCAATAGAAAGAGAGGACATCACATGGAAAAAGCAAGTGCATCACAAATCGACAACCTGGTAGCCCTGCTGGACGGATATGCCCAGGAAGGCGGACACCATTTAAATGTAAACGTATTCAGCAAAGATACCCTGCTGGACGCCCAAGCTCACCCTGAGAAATATCCTCAGCTGACTGTGCGCGTATCCGGCTATGCCGTGAACTTCAACAATCTGACCAAGGAACAGCAGGACGAGGTTATCTCCAGAACCTTCCATACCTCGATCTGATTCACATTGTAATATCTGCGGCCGCAGCCATTGGTTCTCTCCTTTTACCAACCTGCGGCCCTTTTACCCGAAACTGATTTCTGCGGCATGCAGGCCGCGAAGGGAGGCTGTATTCATTATGATCGGAAGGATTCATTCAATCGAAAGCTTTGGCACTGTGGACGGCCCTGGCATCCGCATGGTGATCTTCTTAAGCGGCTGCCCCATGCGCTGCCTTTACTGCCACAATCCGGATACCTGGGACCCCCGCGGCGGCAATCCCATGACAGTGGAGCAGATTCTCACCCAATATGAAAATGCACGGCACTTCTACAAGCGGGGCGGAATCACGGTCAGCGGCGGCGAGCCTCTGATGCAGATGAGCTTTGTCACCGAACTGTTTGAGGCTGCTGCAAAACGGGGCATCCACACCTGTCTGGACACCTCAGGCGTCACCTTCCGCCCGGATTCCCCGGGACTGCTGGGGCGCTTTGACCGGCTGATGGCTGTGACCAATCTGGTGCTGCTGGATATCAAGCACATTGATCCCAGGGAGCATGAGAAACTGTGCGGGCAGCCCCAGCACAATATCCTGGCCTTTGCCCGGTATCTGGACAAAAAGCAGGTCCCGGTGTGGGTCCGCCACGTTGTGGTCCCTGGAATCACGGACAATGAGGATTACCTGTACCGGCTGGGAACATTTCTGGGAACCCTGAAGAATATTAAGGCCCTGGATGTGCTTCCCTATCATGATATGGGCAAGGTCAAGTACAAGGCATTGGGAATCCCCTACCCCCTTGAGGATGTTGAACCCCTCCCTAAGGACAAAGCGGCAGAAGCCAGGAAAATAATTCTGAGGGGAATGAGGGAACAGCGCAATTGCTCTGCGGAGTGATCAGCAACATTGCTCTTGATTTTAAACAATGCCCCTGAATTTTCCTCTTGAATAATTAGAGATTATAGTATAGAATATAAGCACAATGAAACAATAAAGATAAGGAGGTAATTACCAATGGCATATGTTATCAATGATTCTTGTGTTAGCTGTGGAAGCTGTGCTGGCGAATGTCCAGTAGGCGCTATCTCTGAGGGTGATGACAAGTACGTTATCGATGCTGATACCTGTATCGATTGCGGCACCTGCGCAGCTGCATGCCCCACCGGAGCTATCGAAGGCTAATAAGCTACATAAGGGCCTCTTCCTTACGGAAGGGGCTCTTTTTCTAATGTAAACAATATTGGAGGTTAAAATTGCTATGAAGAAGCCAATTATCGGAATCACGCCTTCCCACAACACAGAGAGTGAAGAGATCAGTATGCGGGCCAATTACCTGCGCGCTGTGGCAGGGGCCGGCGGCGTGCCCATCCTTCTGCCCATGGAAGGGTCCCGGGAAGACCGGCAGCAGCTGGTGGAGCTGTGTGACGGTTTTCTGTTCTCCGGCGGACCGGACCTGCACCCTCTGATGTTCGGTGAGGATACGCAGCTTAACTGCGGGAATGTCTCCATTCCAAGGGACACCATGGAGAAGGAGCTGTTCGAGCTGGTGATGAAGGCGGGAAAGCCGATTCTGGGCATCTGCCGGGGCATCCAGGAGATCAATGTATTCCTGGGCGGGGATATCTATCAGGACCTTCCCAGCCAGTTTGAGACAGATTTTAAGGTGGCACACCGTCAGCCCTACGGCTGTACAACGCCCAGCCACTATGTGGATGTGGTCCCGGGAACCCGGCTGGCAGAGATGGCAGGCGGTAAGGCCAGGATCGCGGTCAACAGTTCCCATCACCAGGCAGTCCGCACCCTGGCGCCCGGCCTGACAGCCACAGCCTTTGCCCATGGCGGGCTGGTGGAAGGGCTGGAGAAGGCGGATTACCCTTATCTGGTTGCCGTGCAGTGGCATCCGGAATATTACTGGCAGAATGATGAGACGGCGAAAAATCTGTTTGCAAGCTTTGTGAAGGCCTGCGGCTGACACGCATTGCCCGTTAACAGCGGCCGGCACAGCAAACCCCGGCAGAGCGTGTGATCCACGTTCTGCCGGGGTATTCTTACATAAAGCTCTATTTCATGTCAATAAATTCTCCCGCTATCTGGGCGAATTCCTCGGCCGTCAAGGTGGTGTCGGGCACTGCGATGGAATATTGGATGCCGTCCTGAATCCATGCAACGGTGACCATCTGCTGATCCTCCACCTGATCGGAACCGTAGGCCAGGGCCAGGGTCCCGGCATCAATCTGGGCCTGCTCCTCCGCCGATACTTTATAATCCGGCGGCACAAGGCGCATGTGGGTGCTGTTGTAACCGATGGTGATATCATTGTGCCGGAAGGTCCGGCCGAACTCCGTTTCCCCGGACCACAGCGTTGTTCCCGCCTCCACATAGAGATCCTCCATACCTTCCTTTTTATAGACTGTGGACAGGCTGGTGGCTGTTTTCACTACATTCCCGTCCTCATCCACGGACTCATCATGGACGGGCATACCGCTGTCCACCACATATCCGTTGGTCAGCTTCTCCGGGACCTTGGCCTCCAGCTTCAGATCTTTTTTCATCTTCAGAATCTTCTCATATCCATAGACCGCCTCGTTCCAGTTGCTATGGGACGCAGTGCCGGCGATCTTCCCCGCGGCAATGGCTGTGATGCTTCCGAACACACACACCGCTGCGGCAATCACGATTATCTTTTTTGCACTCCATTTTCTCATCCTGGTTTCCTCCTCTATTTTACGGTTAACCGATCTGCGCAGCCTCAGAGAATCTTCCGGGGCTGTGGGTACCGTCTCTGCCGTCCTGGCCAGTGCGCGCCGGATACTGCTGTCCAGCTCGGTGCTGCTCACTTCCTGATCTGCTTGTTTCATAGGGCTGCCTCCTTTCCCAGGGCCTGCCGGCTATGTTCCAATGTCTCTTTTAAATTAGTCCTGGCTGTAAACAGCCTGGATTTTACAGTTCCTTCCAGACAGCCCATGACCTTTGCAATCTCTTTTGTGCCCATACAATTAAAATAGTACAGAACCACAGCAGTCCTCTGTTTGGCCGGAAGCTTGGCAATGGCCAGATACAGATCCCTGTCCCTGGTATTCTTCATCACTTCATCCAGCACCGAGGCATTGCCCGGCGTGTCCTCACCGAACACTTCCTCCACAGGCTGCTCTCTCCGGCTCTTCCGGCATATCCGCCATGCCTCCCGGGTCAGGGTCTTGTACAGCCACCGCTCAAAATACCGGGGCTCCCTGATCTTTCTGCGGTTCACATAACACAGCACAAATGTCTCCTGCACAATGTCCTCACTGTCTGCAAAACTTCCGGAAATCAAGTATGCCATGCGGAGCATTTTTGGATAATAGTGCTCCATCAGTTGGTCAAACGCCTCCCTGTCATCCGCCATCATCCGGCGGACCAGTTCTTCATCCGCTCTCTCTATCTCCACATCGTATCCTCTCCTTCGCCAAGAAGGCCGCCGGTCCTCATCGGTTCCGGCGGCGCTTCCATTTTTTTCGGTGCACCTGTTATATAGAGGTATGAAACCAGGAAACGGTTCATTTTAAGGCACACTTTTTTATGATACACATTAAAATACCGGCAAAACCTATGGTTCGCGGTTTTAAGCCTCAGTCACGGCGGCCTTCATTTCCCGCACATACCGGCAGACCGGCTCTATGCAGTCTCTGCCGTACCTGGCCACCAGCTTTACAATGAAGCTGCCCACTATGACCCCGTCGGCCGCTGCGGCCATCTGCCGGGCCTGCTCCGGTGTGGATATGCCAAAGCCCACGGCGCAGGGCACATCCTTTGCCTGTTTCACAGTGTTCACCATGGCGGAAATGTCGGTGGTGATCTGGTTTCTCACGCCTGTGACGCCCATGGAGGAGACGCAGTACACGAAGCCCTCAGACTCCCTGGCAATGGCCTGGGCCCGCTCCTTGGAGGTGGGGGCCACCAGATAGATCAGGGTCATGCCGTATTTGCGGCAGGCCGGCAGCAGCTCCTGGCGTTCCTCAAAGGGCATATCCGGCACAATCAGCGCATCCACGCCGCACTGGACCGCGCGGCTGATGAAACGCTCCGCCCCGTAGACAAAAACCGGGTTAATATAGGTCATAAATGCCAGAGGCACATCAGTCTGCCGGCGGATACGCGCCGCGCAGTCAAAAATTTTGTCCGTGGTGGCCCCTGCCTCCAAGGCCCGCAGATCCGCCTCCTGGATCACAATACCTTCTGCCACTGGGTCTGAGAAGGGAATTCCCAGCTCGATGAGATCCGCCCCGGCCTGGGCCATGGACACTGCCAGCTGCTCCGTAGTCTCCAGATCCGGGTCCCCGGCAGTGATAAACGGAATGAACGCCTTCTTATTATTAAATACTTCCTGAATTCTATTCATAGATATCAACCCCCCTGTATCTGGCAATAGCCGCCACATCTTTGTCCCCTCTGCCCGAAAGGTTGATCACAATCACCTGATCCTTACCCATAGATGGAGCCGCTTTCCTGGCGTAGGCCACAGCGTGGGCGCTCTCCACCGCGGGGATGATCCCCTCCATCCTGGACAGGTACTCGAAGGAGTCCACTGCCTCGTCATCCGTAACCGGCACGTATTTGGCCCGCCCGGTATCGTGAAGGTGGGCGTGTTCCGGCCCAATACCCGGATAATCCAGGCCCGCAGAGATGGAGTATACCGGCGCGATCTGTCCGAACTGGTCCTGGCAGAAGTAGGATTTCATGCCGTGGAAGATCCCCTCGCTGCCGGTGGAGATGGTAGCCGCGGTCTTATCCGAGTCAATGCCCAGGCCTGCAGCTTCGCAGCCCACCAGCTGGACCGAGGGATCTTCTATAAATTCGTAAAAGGCTCCCATGGCGTTGCTTCCGCCGCCCACACAGGCGATGACCATGTCGGGAAGCTTCCCTTCTTTTACCTGAAGCTGCTCCTTGATCTCCCGCCCAATCACACTCTGGAAGTCTCTCACCATCATGGGAAATGGGTGGGGACCCATCACAGATCCGATGACGTAATGGGTGTCGGCCACCCGGCCGGTCCACTCTCTCAGGGTCTCATTTACCGCATCCTTTAAGGTCTGGGTGCCGCTGGTCACAGGGTGGACCTTCGCTCCCAGAAGCTCCATGCGGTACACGTTCAGAGCCTGCCTGTCCGTGTCCTCCTTGCCCATGTACACCTCGCACTCCAGCCCCAAGAGAGCCGCCGCCGTGGCCGTGGCTACGCCGTGCTGGCCGGCGCCTGTCTCGGCGATCACCCGGGTCTTGCCCATCTTTTTGGCCAGAAGCACCTGGCCAAGGGCGTTGTTGATCTTGTGGGAGCCGGTGTGGTTTAAATCTTCCCTCTTTAAATAGATCTTAGCACCTCCCAGGTCCTCTGTCATCTTTTTTGCGTAGTAAAGGCGGGACGGACGGCCTGTGTACTCATTGAGCAGTTCTCCCAGCTCCGCTGTGAACTCAGGGTCGTTTTTATAATGTTCATAGGCCTCTTCCAGCTCTGTAACGGCGCTCATCAGCGTCTCCGGGATAAACCGGCCTCCATGTATTCCAAATCTTCCGTTTGACATTGTATCAGGCTCCTTTTCTTCTATATTATATGTTCGCTGTAATACTAATATCTGTGCACGGTCCGCACCATCTGTTCCATCTTCACCAGATCTTTTCTGCCGTCCGTCTCCACGCTGCTGCTCACATCCAGGCAGAAGGCCCCGGCTGCCGCAGCCATTGCGGCATTTTCCTGAGAAATACCTCCGGCCAGGAAGAAGGGCTTATTCAAAGGCGGTATCAGGGACCAGTCAAACTGCTGTCCGCTGCCCCCGTAGCTCCCCTCAGTGTAGGTATCCAGCAGCAGATATTCACAATTCTGGCTTTCTGCCTGACAGATATCCACAGTGTTCCTGACCCGGACGGTCCGGATCACCGGCAGGTCTGTGGATAACTTCAGCTGTTCGAGATAGGTCTGGTCCTCATCGCCGTGTAGCTGGATCATCTGGATGATGCCGGATCTGGCCAGCTTAAGGATCTCCTGGATGCCGGCATTTACGAATACACCAACCACGGGAATCCGGGAATCCAGATAGTCCCTCATCATGGCCGCCTGCAGGCTTCCCACCTGACGGCGGCTGTGCGCAAATACGAAGCCGACATAGTCCGGCTGAGTCCGGTTGGCGGCCTGGATGTCCGGGATGGAAGTCAGGCCGCAGATTTTTATGCGGCAGGCGCGGCTGTCAGAGCCATTGACGTGGTTATCCATGGACACGTACCTCCTCCTCAGCGGCCTTTCTGAACTCCCTCAGGACTCCCGCCTTATCCTCTGCCCTCATTAACGTCTCACCGATGAGCACCGCGTCCACGCCGGCCTGGGCCAGCAGGCGGATGTGGTCTGCGGACTGTATGCCGCTCTCTGCCACAAAGAGGGTTCCCTGGGACACCAGGCTGCGCAGGCGGAGGGCATTGGAGAAGTCTACATCAAAGGTCTTTAAGTTCCGGTTATTGATCCCAATGATTCCGGCTCCCGCCTGGGCAGCCATGGCCACCTCCTGGTCGTCGTGGGCCTCCACCAGGGCGTCCAGCCCCAGTCTGCGGCAGATTTCCAGATAGCGGGCCAGCTTTCGCTCATCCATCAGCGCGCAGATCAGGAGAACCGCCGAGGCCCCCAGCACCTTTGCCTCGTAGATCTGGTATTCATCCACCACGAAATCCTTGCGCAGCAGGGGCAGGGTGATATCCTGACGGATCTCCTCCAGATACCGGCTGCACCCCAGAAAATATTCCGGCTCCGTCAGCACAGACACCGCGTCCGCCCCTGCCTGCTGATACTCCCTGGCAATCTCCCTATATTTAAAGTCCGGAGCGATCAGGCCCTTGGAGGGAGATGCCTTCTTGATCTCACAGATAAAGGAAAGTCCCGGGGCCGCGATGGCGGACCGGAAGGAAGCTGTGGAGGGCTGCTCCGCCCCAGTGGACTGCTGCACTTGCGCCAGCTCAATCGCCCTGTCCCTGACCCTCTCCAGGGGCCGCTCCGACTTTTGCTGCTCTACCCGCCTCCTGGCGGAGGCTGCAATCTGTTCCAGTATCATGATGCTTTCTCCTCTCCTGCGGCTGCTGCCGTGGCCTTTACAAAGGACGCCATCTTCCTCATGGCTGCACCGGAATCAATGAGATCCTGAGCTGTCTTTACACAGTCCGCAATGGTATAGCCGTCAATTCCCAGATACAGGCTCAGCGCCGCGTTCAGCACCGCTACATCCCGTTTGGGGCCGGTGATCCTGCCGGACAGGATATCCCGGGTAATCTCAGCATTTTCCTCCGGGGTGCCTCCCAGCAGATCATCCAGGCGGCAGCGTTCCAGGCCGAACTGTTCCGGCGTAATATCATATGCCGTCAGCTCCCCGAACCGGATCTCGCACACATGGGTGGGTCCGGTGACCGTGGCCTCATCCAGCCCGTCGCCTCCGCACACCACCATCCCCCTGGTCACGCCCAGATTGGCCAGCACCTGTGCCAGGGGCTTCACCAGCTCCGGGTCATAGACTCCCAGCAGCTGCATGGATGCGCCCGCCGGATTGGCCAGGGGACCCAGGATATTGAAAATGCTTCTGATCCCAATCTCCTTCCTGACCGGAGCCGCATACTTCATGGAGGAGTGGTAGGCCGGAGCGAACAAGAAGCACATCCCCGTCTCCTCCAGCACACGCTCCGCCTGTTCCGCCGTCAGGCTCAGCCCGGCCCCCAGCCGCTCCAGCACGTCTGCTGCCCCGCTTTTGCTGGACACGCTGCGGTTGCCGTGCTTTGCCACCTTGATCCCCCCTGCTGCCGCGATAAAGGCGCTGGTAGTGGAAATGTTGAAGGTGCCCACCTCGTCCCCTCCCGTGCCCACAATATCCATCACCGCAAAGGGCGGGTTCAGCTTCACAGCCTTCTCCCTCATCACCGAAGCGCAGGCCGTGATCTCGTCAATGGTCTCGCCCTTCATGCGAAGCGCGGTGAGAAATGCTGAAATCTGCGCCTCTGTGGCCTCCCCGCTCATAATCTCATCCATAACGGCTTTCGCCCCCTCAAAATCCAGGTTCTGTCCCTGTACTAATGTGTGAATTGCCTGCTGAATCATAATATTTTCCTCCTAGTTATGAGCACTTAGAGACCGTATTCTGGTCTCTTACGTGCGATACATGTCATCTCCACTTGGCTCGCTCACCTCTATGTCAAGCTCAGAAAATTCTCCAATATTTTACTTCCCTCCGGGGTCAAAATGGACTCCGGGTGAAACTGAAGCCCGTATACCGGGTACTCCCGGTGCTGCACTGCCATGATCTCACCGCCTGCCACATCCTTTGCCGTGATCTCCAGCTCCTTTGGCAGGCTCTGCGGCTCCGCCACCAGGGAATGGTATCTGGCTGCCTTAAAGCGCTCCGGCAGCCCATGGAACAGCGGGCATTCCCTTCTGCCGTCCCGGCCGTCCAGCCGCCCTATTTCACTCTGCTTGCCGTGCATCAGGTGGGTTGCCCGGGTGATCCTGCCTCCGAAGGCCTCACAGATTCCCTGGTGACCCAGGCACACGCCCAGAATGGGGATCTCCCCCGCCAGCGCCTTGACCGCCTCTTCCAGGATTCCGGCCGCTGCCGGATACCCCGGCCCCGGCGAGAGGATCAGATGGTCAGGCGCCATATCCCGGATCTCATCCACCGTTATCCCGTCATTTCTCACCACACGGATATCCGACCTGATCTGGCCCATCATCTGGACCAGGTTGTAGGAAAAGCTATCGTAATTATCTATTAGTAAAATCATACCTGATTCACCTCGTTTCCTCTTAAGACGGCGGTGATTACCGCCTGGGCTTTGGCTGCTGTCTCCTCATACTCCCGCTCCGGCACGCTGTCCGCCACGATTCCGCCGCCTGCCTGGACCGTCACCCGGCCATTCTGCTTCACCGCCATACGGATGGCAATACACACATCCAGGTTGCCCGTGAAATCCAGATACCCAAGGGCTCCCCCGTAGATTCCTCTGGGCGTCCCTTCCAGCTCCTCGATGATCTGGCAGGCCCTGATCTTGGGCGCCCCTGACAGGGTTCCCGCCGGCAGCAGCGCTTCCACCGCCGCACAGGCGTCGCAGTCCGGCCGGATATCCCCCTCCACCTGGGAGCAGATGTGCATGATCTTGGAGTATTTGTGGATCATCTGGTACTCCGTCACCTCAACGGTTCCGAACTTCGCCAGCCGGCCAATATCATTCCTGCCCAGGTCCACCAGCATGTTGTGCTCCGCCAGCTCCTTCTCATCCGCCATCAGCTCTGTCTCCAGCCTTCTGTCCTCCTCCGGCGTGGCCCCCCGGGGCCGGGAACCGGCCACAGGGAATGTGGTCAGCCGGCCATCCTGCAGCCGCACCAGGGTTTCCGGTGAAGCGCTGATGATCTCATCCCCATCGATGTTCATATACACCATGTAGGGTGAGGGATTGGTGGTTCTGAGCACCCGGTAGGCCCCCATCAGGCTGCCCTCAAAGGGGCTGGAGAACTGCCTGGAGATCACTGCCTGGAAGATGTCGCCGTTCCTGATATACTCCTTAGTCCTCTCCACCTTGCGGCAATACTCCTCTTTTGACACGCTGCTGGCAAAGCCTGCTGCCCGGCCCGCCTTCTGGACCGGCAGGGGGCTGTCGTCCAGGATCATCCCTGCGATTGCCTCAATCTCCCTGCAGGCGTTCCCGTAAGCCGCCATCAGCGTTTCCGTCCGTCTGTCCCCTGTCTGCATATTCACCACAATGGCGATCTTCTGTTTCAAGTGATCGTAGGCTATCACCTTGTCAAACAGCATCAAGTCGAAGTCGTTGCCGTCCCCGTGGTCCAGCTTCAGAGTCGGCTCTGCGCTGCTGATCATGGCGTAGGAGAAATATCCCACGAAGCCGCCGGTGAAAGGCGGCAGGCCTTTGATCTTAGGGGAGCGGCGGTTTTTGAGAATATTGCGGATTGCGTCGTAGGGGGCTGCTGTCAGGCCCTGGCTCTCCACTGTCCCGTCAGCCATCTCTGTCACCGCCTCCCCGTTCCTGTACACAACCCGCAGCACCGGGTCATATCCCAGGAAGGAATACCTGCCCCATTTCTCGCCGCCCTCAATGCTCTCCAGCAGATAGAATCTTCTGCTTTTCTGGGCGATCCGCCGCAGCAGGGTGATGGGCGTCACCACATCTGCATAGATTTCACGGCACACCGGAATCGTGTTATATTCCTCTGCCAGTCTGAGTATTTCGTCACAATTAGGAATCATATTTGTTCTCCTCTCTGTTCTTGCCGTTACCGGGCGGACATGGGACGGTATACGATGCGAAGCCCCGGACAACTGCCGGATATGCATCAAAAAAAGCCTCTGCCCCTGCCGCTACATAACTGTAGCCAGCAGGGACAAAAGCTTTAAACTTCTGCGGTACCACCCTGATTGGCGCCTCTGTCATTTCAGAATTCCCAGAAAATGTAAACTCCTGGAAAAATAAAAACATCGGGTTCTAAAATCAAACCTGATGCTGTGCCTGAAACGAGAATATACGCCCGCTCTGTAACGCACCATCATGCGTTCTCCCTGGTAACGGTGGGATACCCGTCAGTCCATACTCCCGCACCTTCCGGTCCGGTTTCCAGCCGCCCTCGCAAGTCCATTCAGATGTTGATCTAACGCTCCCTCACACCAGCCGGAAGCTCTCTGCGCATAGAATCAGGATCTTACTTACTCTTGCTCATCGGTTTCATTTTTTACTCATTATAGTCAGCATCTTTTGAATTGTCAAGTCTTTTTTCTGATCTTTTACATTTTATGGCAGCCGTACCGCCTGTTCATTCTCCTCCAGTATATGCCGCAGATAGGCAAATGCCCCTGATTTCACCAGCAGGCCGATCAGCACTGCTGCCACAGCCGTTCCGCACAAGGTGCTTAACAGAAAAGGCATCACGTAGAAGAACACAGCAACCTCCTTCCCCATGAGCTGCACAGCCACAGGATAGCACAGGAGGCCGCCCAGAATCCCTGTTCCGAATATTTCCCCCACATAAGCCAGGCTCAACTTCCTGCTGTGCTGGTACAGGAAGGCTCCCAGATAAGCGCCCACCATACTGCCTGGGAACGCCAGCAGACTGCCTGTGCCCATGAGATTGCGGATCAGGGATGTGCAGAAAGCCATCGCCACCCCGTAGAACGGCCCCAGGAACACCCCTGCCATCACATTACACAGGTGCTGGATGGGAAAACATTTAGACGCCCCGATGGGCACGGAAAATGTGGACAGCGCCACTGCCACTGCGGTAAGCATGGCGCTCACTGCCAGTTTCTTTGCATTGTACTTCATGTTAATTCTCTCCTTTTCATGTTCTTTGCCGGGGGAATCCGACAGGACATGGGCCGCGGGAACAGCAGGTCAAATGAAGGGCCGCCGGCATTTCCCTGCGTACAAAAAAAGCCCATGCCGCGTAAGGCATGGACCATATCTGTAAAAAATATGGAGATCATATAGCTTCCCTACGTTGGCATTATCCAAATCAGGTATCGGTCGAAGTTGAAGACTTCCTCTCAGCCTGCTACACAAGCTCCCGGTCTTTATTCAGAATAGCACCATGGTGAAATGCTGTCAATCTCTTTTTTTACTTAAGCACCTAAACTATAACAAACTTTTTGCAGATATTTTATCCAATCTATGTTAAGATAGGCTATAAAAGGCCGCTGAAGCGGTCCGGGAAAGGAATCTGTTATGAGTGAAACGAAACAATCAAGAGGCCACATGGGGGCCATTCTCACAATTGCCATATGGGGGACCACATTTATCTCCACCAAGGTGCTGCTGCGGGACTTTACACCCATTGAGATCCTGTTCTTCCGTTTTGTTATGGGATATCTGGCCCTTTGTATCGTCTGCCCGCGGCGTTTTAAAACCACAGGGCTGAAGCAGGAACTGATGTTTGCGGGCGCAGGACTCACCGGCATCTGCCTGTATTACCTGCTGGAAAATGTGGCCCTGACCTACACCCTGGCCTCCAATGTGGGGGTAATCGTCTCCATCGCGCCCTTTTTCACCGCGATCCTGGCCCATCTGTTTCTGCCGGGGGAACGGCTAAAGAAATACTTTTTCCTGGGCTTTCTGGTGTCCATCACGGGGATTATCCTGATCAGCTTTTCAGGCGGCTCGGTGGAGATCAGCCCCACCGGCGACCTTCTGGCCATCAGCGCTTCCATAGTGTGGGCGGCTTACTCCATCCTCACCAAGAAAATCAGCGGCTTCGGCTACAGCACCCTGCAGGCCACAAAACGGATCTTCTTCTATGGGCTGCTGTTCATGATCTCGCCCCTGTTCTTCATGGACTTTGCGCTGGATCTGGGACGTTTTACCAATACCGTGTACCTGATGAACATTATCTATCTTGGCCTGGGCGCCTCCGCCCTCTGCTTCGTTACCTGGAATTTCGCCCTGCGGGTGCTGGGCGCGGTAAAGACCAGCATCTACATATACCTGGTACCGGTGGTCACAATCGTGTTCTCAGTCCTGATACTGAATGAACCGGTGACCTGGAAGACCGCTGTGGGCGCCGGGCTGACGCTGGCGGGGCTGGTGATTTCTGAGCGTTAACGGATCATGATATAATTTCACCTCAAAGGGGCTGTAGCACTAAGTAGGTTCTTTCTTGGGTTTGGGTATATGTAGGCGCGGAAGGGTACGCGGGCGGAGTGCTTAGATGCATCCGTTCGTGAGAGCCATGGGAGGCGGGCGGAACGGCCCAAGGGAACGGGCTCAAAGTTTGGAACGGGGATGGA
>URUZ01000064.1 GCA_900551225.1 uncultured Clostridium sp. | reverse complement strand
AAGGTCAATGTGAGCAAGAAGCTGGACGATGAGTTTAAGCAGGACCCCAACCAGTGGTCCCACTGCCTGACCATCCGCTTAAAGAACGGCGCGACCATCACCGAACAGGTGGATTACCCCATCGGCGACTTTAAGAATCCCTTTGACTGGGAGATGGCGGACCGCAAGTTCCGCCTGCTGACAGAGGACATGATCGGTGAGGACACAGCCTCAGCGCTGCTGGAGAAGCTGCATCAATTAGAAACCATTGAGGATATCAACAAAATCTTTAATTAACTTTTTTACTATAAGGAGGTTCTACTATGGACAAACAAATGATCAAAACAGCCATGCATGATGCCTGTATCCGCGCCGTGACGGAGATTTCCGAGGACGTGAAAGGCCTGGTCCAGGAAGCCCTGGACCGTGAAACCAACGAAACTGCCAAGAGCATGTTATCTTCTATGCTGGACAACCTGGATGTGGCCAAGTCCCAGGACAAGGCGGTATGCCAGTCCCCCGGCTACCCCACCACCTGGATTTCCTACGGCGACGACAACTTCCCATCTTTCGCACATGACGTAATCATGGAAGCCCTGGGCGAGGCGACCACCAAAGGCTACCTGCGCCCCAGCATCGTTGATCCCCTGACCCGCCACAATCCCGGCAACAACACCGGCGAGGGCGTTCCCAACATCGAATACCAGTACCATCCCGGCCAGGAGTACGTGGATTTCATCATCAGCTTCAAGGGCTGCGGCGCTGAGCTAGGCAATGCCATGAAGATCTTCACCACCGCCAACTTAAAGCTGGATCAGGACTTTGCAGGGTTGAAGCGTTTCATCCTGGAGACCGCCATCAATGCAGGCGGCAAGCCATGTCCTCCTTTTGGCATCGGCATCGGCATCGGCGGACAGATGGATATCGCCTCCAAGTTAAGCCGTGAAGCCATCAGCACCCGCAAGTGGACAGACACCAACCCCGATCCCCTGCTGGCCCGCCTGGAGAAAGAGCTGACCGACAATATCAATGCACTGGGCCTGGGCGCAGCCGGAACCGGCGGCGACACCGTATGTCTGGCCGTGAAGATCGGCAAGGCAGCTACCCATACCGCCATCGCTCCCGTTGCCATCAACTTCCACTGCTGGGTGGCAAGACGCGCAGGAATCCGTATTTATAATGACGGACGCATTGAAAAATTACTGTAAATCGAATATACTAAAAGGAGATATGTCTTATGGATAAGAAAGTATTAACAATGCCTCTGAAGGAGGAGGACGTTCGTGAGCTGAAGATCGGCGATGTGGTGTATCTGACCGGCCACATCTTCACCGCCAGAGACATGGGGCACTTAAAGATCCGCCAGCTTCTGGATGCGGGCGAGCCCCTTCCCAAGGACTTCACCGGCGCCGCCGTATTCCACGCCGGCCCTGTCTGCCTGAAGAACGAGGACGGTTCCTGGCGCCTCAACGTAATCGGCCCCACCACCAGCATCCGCATGGAGCCGCACGCGGACGTTGTGGGCAAGATGGGAATCAAGGCAGTGATCGGCAAGGGCGGCATGGAACAGAATACCCTGGACGCCTGCGAGAAGTACGGCTATGTATACCTGCAGGCAGCTCCCGGCTGCGCAGCCAAACTGGCCCAGGGCATCAAATCCGTCTGTGACGTGACCTGGTTTGAGATGGGCATGCCCGAGGCGCTGTGGGATCTGGAAGCCGTTGAATTCGGCCCCCTGGTAGTAGGCATGGATACCCATCAGAACAGCATCTACAAGAACTTAAGAGAGGCGGCATTTAAGAAACTGGACGAGATCTATCCGGAGAATTAAATCCCTTTTCCCATTTGCAGCAGCATGCTCCGTGGCAGTAGCATGCTGTACTGCATCCGAACATAACCGTTTGTAACTATTTGGAAGGAGTGAAATCATGGAATTTCGTATCGAACACGATTCAATGGGCGAAGTACAAGTCCCGGCAGACAAATATTGGGGCGCTCAGACCCAGCGGAGTTTTGAGAACTTTAAGATTGGGATCGAGAAGATCCCGGTGGAGATCATCCGCGCCTTTGCCGTTCTGAAGAAGTCGGCCGCAATGGCCAACCACCGCCTGGGCAAGCTGGACGACAGGCGTCTGGACCTGATCTCCCAGGCCTGCGATGAGATCCTGGCCGGGAAGCTGGATGAACATTTCCCGCTAGCCGTATGGCAGACCGGCAGCGGTACACAGTCCAATATGAACGTGAATGAAGTAATTGCCAACAGAGGCAACGAAATCGCAGGCGAGACCATCCTGCATCCAAACGATCACTCCAACATGTCCCAGAGTTCCAACGATACATTCCCCACAGCCATGCATATTGCTGCGGCCGTATCAATCGAAGACCAGCTGATTCCCAGCATTGATCTTTTAATCGGAACCTTTGACCGTCTGATGAAAGAAAATGAGGGAATCATCAAGACCGGGCGCACCCACCTTCAGGATGCCACCCCGATCACCTTCTCCCAGGAGATCAGCGGATGGAAGAACATGCTGGAGAAATCCAGAGAGATGCTGGTGATGAGCCTTTCAGGCCTTCGCGAGCTGGCCCTGGGCGGCACTGCCGTTGGCACCGGATTAAACGCCCCCGCAGGATTTGATGTGGAGGTGGCAAAAGCTGTATCCCAGATCACAGGCAAGGAGTTCAAGACCGCGGAGAACAAGTTCCACTCCCTGACCAGCAAGGATGAGCTTGTATTTGCCCATGGCGCCTTAAAGGGCCTGGCAGCCAACATGATGAAGATAGCCAATGATGTGCGCTGGCTGGCCAGCGGACCCCGATGCGGCCTGGGAGAGATCCTTATCCCTGAGAACGAACCGGGAAGCTCCATCATGCCCGGCAAGGTGAACCCCACACAGTGCGAAGCCGTCACAATGGTAGCCGTTCAGGTAATGGCCAACGACGTGGCCGTAGGTATGGCCGCCTCCCAGGGCAACTTCCAGCTGAACGTGTTCATGCCCGTGTGCATTTACAATTTCCTGCAGTCCGTGCGGCTGCTGTCCGACTCCCTTGTGTCCTTCAACAACAACTGCGCTGTTGGAATCAAGGCCAATGAGGAGAAAATGGCCGAGAACCTCCACCGTTCCCTGATGCTGGTGACCTGCCTGAATCCTCATATCGGTTATGAAAATGCGGCCAAGACAGCCAAGAAGGCCTACAAGGAGAACATTTCCCTGAAGGAAGCCTGCGTGGCCCTGGGCTTTGTCACTGAACAGAAATTTGACGAGGTATTTAAACCCGAGAAAATGGTATAAGGGAGGAAGATCATGGACGTAAACAAAGCATCACTGGACATGCACTATGAACTGGGCGGGAAGATTGAAGTCATTTCCCGCAAGAAGATTGAGACAAGAGAGGATTTATCCTTAGCATATACCCCCGGTGTGGCCGAGCCCTGCCGGGTGATTGAAAAGGATTATGAGCAGTCCTTCAAGCTGACCCGCCGGGGCAACCTGGTGGCGGTAATCACAGACGGCACCGCCGTGCTGGGCCTGGGAGACATCGGCCCCGCCGCCGGCATGCCTGTTATGGAGGGCAAATGTGCCCTGTTTAAAGAATTTGCCGATGTGGATGCATTTCCCATCTGTATAGATTCCAAGGACACGGACACCATTGTCCAGACCATTTACCTGATCTCCAAGAGCTTCGGCGGCATTAACCTAGAAGACATTGCTGCACCCAGATGTTTTGAGATAGAGCGGCGTTTGAAGGAAATGTGCGATATCCCGGTATTCCATGACGACCAGCACGGCACCGCCATTGTAGTGGCCGCAGCGCTGATCAACGCCATCAAGGTAACAGGCAAGGAGATGGGCAAATTAAAGATTGTTATCAACGGCGCCGGCGCAGCCGGTATCTCCATCGGCAAGCTGCTGATCAGCATGGGCTTCGGAAACGTGGTGATGTGCGATATCAACGGCGTGATCTGCGAGGGCGACGAGGGTCTGAACGCGGGACAGGAAGAGATCTCCCACATCAGCAACCTGAACAAGGAACACGGCAAGCTGGCCGACGCCTTAAAGGGCGCGGACGCATTCGTGGGCGTATCCCGTCCCGGCCTGGTAACACCGGAGATGGTGGCTTCCATGAACAAGGGAATCGTGTTCGCCATGGCCAACCCAACACCTGAGATCATGCCGGACGAGGCCAAGGCAGGGGGCGCTGCAGTGATCGGCACAGGCCGCTCCGACTTCCCCAACCAGATCAACAACGTGCTGGTATTCCCAGGACTCTTCAAGGGCGCATTATCCGTGCGCGCCAGGCAGATCACCGAGACCATGAAGCAGCGGGCAGCTTACGCCATCGCCAGCATGATCCCCGATGAGGAGCTGAATGCCGAGAACATCATTCCGTCCCCGCTGAACAAGAGCGTGGCAGACGTGGTGGCCAAAGCTGTGGCAGAGACCGCAGTGGAGGAAGGCAACGCCAGAGTCTAATACTTACTATGTAATATCCTCTGCCAATTGGCAGGGTTATTAACTGCAATGATTGCAGAACTCCTAGAAAAAGGACGGCCGCCAAAGGTGAATTTGCCTCACCCGGCGGCTGTTCTTTTTTCTATTTGGATGATTGCATTCGGGTACTGGTTATGTTATATTTGATAAATCATCTGTTAGCTCCGGCCCTCTGGCCGGATCAGTCTATTATCTATTCTTTTTATCCCTCTTGACATTTTCCTGAAATGCCCCCACAATAAACTTACAAAGCTGGATGCCTGGCTATATTTTATCGCCTCCGATGATCCGGCGGATATACTGCGCGTCACCCAGGAATATCCCGATTTTAAGGAACTTTACAGAGAAGTATTTCAATTTCGTTTCATGGCAAAGGAGCTGGTGAGTATGTTTTCAGAAGGATTAAGATTACTGGACGCCGGTACCGTCCAGTATATGATTGAGGATCAACAGACACAGATTGAACAGCTGCAAAAGGAGTTGACGCTGCAGAAGGAACAGAAGGAGCAGGCCGCCAACGCCATGGCTCAAATAGCAGCTGAAAATGCACATCTCAAGACTTTACTGGCTAAATAATTGATCTCATACTACAATAACGCAGCAGCCGGATTGGGCATTTTACACTCAATCCGGCTGCTGCATTCTATTTTCATTGATTATCACTGATCTGGCCCTGCCCCAGCTTCCCCTTCAAATACCGGATCTTATATTTAACCCCAGCCAGAGCAGAGACTCTGGTGTATACCGCCATGTTCACAAATCCGCCCACCACGCCCACAATGGGCAGGCCCTGTACGAATTTCTCCACCAGCAGGGCATCGGAGAGAATCTTGGAGGCGGCGGCTATCTCCTGGTCCAGGGTTACGGCGGAGCTGTCCCCGCCCGCCAGGGCATCCAGCCTGCGGTTGCAGTCCTCCTTCACGCTGCCGTCGGCCAGGGCAGTGCAGATCAGGCGGAGAATATAGATCTGCTCCTCCTGGGCTGTATAGTCAAAGCCATAACCCAGGGCAATCTCATAGACTCCCTTTAACAGTGTGCTGACCAGCAGTGGAATATCCGGCAGTCCCAGGCCCAGAAAGCCCAGTCCCAGCCCGGACACCGTGGTGGCCGCATTGTTCAGCAGATTGTCCTTCCTGGCCTTCTTGTCCAGCCGCCGGATGCTCTTTCTGCTGCCCGCCTTATCCACCACGAAGTTGCCGGCCTCATAGTCCAGCCCCGCAGCCTCTTTATCAAAGGTTTTCTCAATCACCTGGGTTCCGTTCAGGAACACCAGCCGGAATGCCTTCTCAAAGGCCTTCTCCAGCAGCGTACACACCTTGGGCGGAACCTTCTGGTAGATGGTCTGCTTCACAGGATTCTGCCGGACTGCCGAGGACAGCAGCTTCCGTTCTTTTTTCTGGGCTGTGTATAGTTCTCTTAGCAGGTCGTTTTTCATGTTGGTGCACCGCCTTTTAACAAAATGATATTGGCTTTATTATGAGGGATGCACACCGGTCAGTCAAGGAAAAATCGTTTACTTTTTTCCGGCCGACAGATAGGGCACAATAAATCCGCAAAATGCCGCAACCACAGATATTCTTATGGACCACAGCTTCAATATATCATTTACCGCAGTAGACATCGCCCCATTAACCAGGAATACGCTGATCAACTGCACAATGACAATCGCTGCCCCCATTAGCAGAAACAGCGCCAGGGAAATACAGAATACTACCGTTATAGTTGACTTTAAACGTTCTCTCATGGTTCTCTTTCCTCCTAATAGATTGCAGGTATGATTCCAAACATAACCAGGAACGCAATAATAATTGCCGGAAGCGCAAAATGCATAATCAGGTTCTTAAATATGGCCACAGGCCGCTCCAAACCGGCAATACCGCTGGCAATATACAGCGGCGCTGAGTTTGGCGGCATACAACCCTCATTGCTCACCAGAATCAGAAGTGCGGTACATGCCACGGCCGGCTCCACATTGATGCTCCTCAGCGCCATATAGGCCACTGCACCCACCGCACTGATTGTGGCTGTGGCAGTAAACGGTCCCACCATCATCGTGATAAGAACTGCAACAATCAGGGCCACGAGCAGCGGTGATACGTTGTTGAGCGCTCCAAAAATGGCAGATACATCATTTTCCAGTCCCAGCTTAATCAGCACGCGGCTGGATGCAAATGCGAAGAACAGAAGGCAGCCCACTTCACTGTATTTGCCAATGGATTTTTTATTAAACTCCCACCATCCTGCGGCAGTCTTTGGCAAATACTTTCTACCCTCCAGAACCGCAATGATCGTTATTAAAATGGGAATCCATAAAATCATGGAAATACTGTCCACGCCGTCTTCCCCAAAGCTCTCACAGGCAGCCAAGAAGTCGGACAGAGGACCCATTGTCAGAACAATCGGAATCAGCACACCCACAAAAATCAACAGGGACTTCCAGTTGTTCGCCAGCGCATTTCCTATTTTATCAATGGAATCCGCGGAAATGGACTTTATATCATACTTTTTGACATAATACCGCACCACACAAAGCCTGTATATCAGCACGCATATGCCGGTGCTCAGCAGAGCCATATACAGATCCCCGTCTGTCACTTCAGCAGCAATAACCGGCATTCCCAGAAGCAGGAACATGGAAGAGGAAGGCGGAAACACATTACACAGCCCTGCATTTCCGGCAACCACCGATGTTGCTGCCTCCGGACTCCAGCCCGTCTGTTTCATCCACGGTATGGTGATGGATCCCACAGCCGAGGCCGAACCCGAGCCTGAGCCCGATATCATGCCAAACAATGCGCTGGCAATGACCGACACATAACCAGAACCGCCTCTCAGCCGCCCAATCATACTGTTAAGAATACTTACCATACGCTCAATGACCCCAGTTTTGCTCATGACATAAGCCATATAGATAAATGCCATGGATGCGTAAACCACCTGCTGTTTTGCGGCAAATCCGATTCCCTCGCTAAACAGCATAACCGGACTGATCCCGCTCACTCCTCCCAGTATCAGGAGAAGAAAAAAGGAAATCATCATGGCCTCAGCCATTTTGCGCTTGAACACCACATTAAAGATCATGATGCTGACAATGTACACCACCAGTGCAATTGTCCCAATTCCAATCAGCCCCATCTGTATTCCTCCCTATTCTAAGCCAATTACGCCCAACTTTCTCAGTTTCTCGTCAATATCCGGCTTTGTCAGATGGCCCTGCTCTATTTCTGCCATCCGTTTTGCCTCGTACTCCAGCTTCTTCTCAGTCCCTTCCACAATCGGTTCCACAATATCCGGCCGGATTACCACCACCCCATTGTCATCTCCAACAATATAATCACCGGGAAGCACCGGCACACCGGCGCAGCAGATCGGAAGATTGATCTCCCCCGGCCCTTCCTTGTCTCCCACGCTGGGGGTCACATATTTGAAAAATACAGGAAAGCGTTTTTCTTTTAAATCTGCAATGTCCCTGACCGCTCCGTCTACAACAATTCCGCCAATTCCTTTTTTAAACGCAGCGGAAGCCATCAAGTCCCCCATCACACTGTAATTGGCGCATCCGCAGGTGTCCACCACAATTACATCCCCAGGCTGAGCCAGCGCAATAGCCTTGTGAAGCATCAGATTATCTCCAGGCCGCATCCTGACGGTAAATGCCGGTCCTGCAATCCTGATTCCCTCAGCAACAGGCTTCACAAGGGGATCCAACGTGTTAAATTTATTCAGACCATCGCTTAAAGCCGGAGTGCCGTAGGAGGCCAGTTTCTCCATCAGACCCCTGTCAGGGCGCTCAATATCTTCCCCAATGCAAAATCCGATTTTACCTTTATATGTAAACTTCATTTTTACCTCTTTCTAAGCTTCTTTTTTCTTTTTCATGGCACTCTTTATAAATGGATAGATAAATAATATAAGACATACCAGCAGTACCGGTGTGGTGATTGGGGATGTAAATGCTTCAAATACATTACCATTGGTCAGTTTTACGGCCCGCCTTAAGTTGGACTCACACATATTGCCCAGCACAAGCCCCAGGATCAGGGCTGCGGCCGAAAATCCCTGTTTTGTTAACATGTAGCCAATGATACCCGCTGCCGCCATCAGCACAATGTCACCCGTATTATTCTTCAAGGCGTAGGATCCGATGGCAGCCAGCATAATGATCGCAGGCCCCAGGAAGCTGTAAGGGACGGACAGGATCTTGGCAAATACCTTGGCCACTCCGATTGCGATAATTACCATGAGGATATTGGTAATTATCATAGAGGAAAAAACGCTGGACAGGAAGTCAGGCTGGGTTCTCATAAGGAGAGGACCCATCTGGACACCCTGTAAGGCCAATGCAGACATCATGATCGCCGCTGCATTTCCACCGGGAATCCCCAGTGCCAGCAGGGGGACCATTGATCCGCCTGTAGCAGCGTTGTTGGACGTCTCTGCGGCAGCGATACCATCATCACAGCCCGTTCCAAACTGTTCCGGATGCCTTGAGATCTTCTTTTCTGTGGTATAGCTCAGGAAGGAGGCAATTGTGGCCCCTGCCCCCGGCAGTATTCCTACGATGGTCCCCAAGACCGCAGAGCGCAGTATTACCCATTTCATTTTGAAAAAATCGCCAATAGATGGAATTCTTGTCTTTACACTCTTTGTCTGTTCTATGCCCTGTATGCTTCGGGGCTTAACAGTCTGCTTCACCACCTCAGTAACGGCGAACATGCCAATCATAACAGGTATCATCTCAACACCTGACAAGAGAGTCTCATTTCCCCATGTAAATCTGGGAATACCCAGCAGGGGGTCCATCCCAATACAGGCCAGCCACAGCCCGATCAGCCCTGATATCAGGGTTTTCACGATATTCCCGCTGTCCAGGCAGGAGAGCACCGACAGTCCCAGGAAAGATACCGCGAACAGCTCTCCAGGGCCGAATTTCAGGGCCACGGACGACAGCTGAGGGGCCAGCATGCCCATGGCCAGCGCAGATACCACTCCTCCCAGCGCAGAGCACACAAGGGAGATCCCCAGCGCCCGGCCGGCCTCTCCCCGCTGTGCCATGGGGTATCCGTCAAATGTTGTGGGCGCGTTGGCCGGCGTCCCAGGAATCTTAAACAGAATGGCGGTAACACCTCCGCCCGTGATGGATGAGCAGTATACGGAGGTGAGAAATGCAATGGCAATGACCGGCTCCATCGCATAGGAGAATGGAAGCGCCAATGCAACTGCCATAGATGCACTGACTCCCGGCATTGCGCCGAACACAACTCCCAGAACAGTTCCGCTGAAAATCAACAGAAAAACCTGGGGTCTTAAAATCAATTGGAAACCATTTATTAAAACGCTTGACATATATCCCCCTTTCCCACTACAACGATTCTATCCACAGGGCCATGTCGCGCAGCGCTCCATATCCCCTGGGAAGCATCACACTCAGTCCTTTGGAGAAGGTAATGTAAAGCAGTACCGTTATAACAGCTGCGGCCGCAATTACCACCAGAGGCCGTCTCTCCCCCAAAAGCCAGCAGTATGCCGCCACAAAGCAAAATGCTGTTAACAAAAAGCCTGCATACTCCATGAGAAGCGCCATTGCCACAACCAGCAGAAAGCTGATCAGCAGTTTGCTGTGAAGAAAATCTTTCAGCATATCAACACTGATTATATCCTGATTCCCATTTGCTTTCTGCTCCTTCCAGGTCTTAAATGTGTGTACAGCCAGAAGGATGATCAACAGACCAAGGATGATCTGGGGCCACTGTTCCGCACCCAGCTCCGTACTCGGCGAAGCCGGCATGGTCATCCCGATATAAACGTAACAATATGAAAAAAATGCGAGCATTAACAGCGACAACAACAGCTGTACCGTCATTTTACAATTCCTCCCCAACCTTTATTGGCCGACTGACTGGACTAATTCTGTCAGCAGCTTATAGTCTTCATCCCATGTCTTTTTAAAATCTTCTCTATTTTGATAGCCCGGTCTCTGATCCAGCCCCTGGTCTGCCATCCATTTTGTAAATTCCTCGCTATTTGCCGCTTTTTGTGCTGCCGCCTCAAACGCTGCGATGGCCTCCTCAGAAGTGCCCTTTTTGGCGAAAATACCGCGGTAGGGGCCTAAATAAGCCTCAATCCCAAGCTCTCCTGTGCATGGCACATCTTTGTACTCAGGCACAGTCATGCGCTGTTCTGCGGCAACCAGGAGAGGCGTCATATCTTTTGACTGCACCAGTGCCATACAGTCAGACGGTCCCGCCACGGCAAGGTCAATGTGGCCCCCGATAATCGCCGCATTCATCTCCGGCCCTTCATTGTAAGCGATTGTTTCCACCTTATCTCCGAAAATCTGTTCCACAGTAAGTCCGTCCAATCCTGTAACTGCCATAACACCGCATTTCACCTTACCTGGGTTCTCGTCTATGTATTTTGTCAGTTCCTCAAATGTTTGGAAGGGTGAATCCTTACCCGTGACAATAATATTTATGTCATGCACCAGTTTGGTTACCGGTTCAATGCTTCCATAAACATCCAGATCTGAAGAGCCATTTATCTGGGCCAACAGCGGAGATGGCGTACACAACAGGAAGGTATAACCATCTGCTGGCTGTTTTGTGGCGTACTCCACTCCGGTAGAACCACCCGCGCCTGACTTGTTGTTGATGACAATCGGAACGTCCAGCTCTTTCTCCAATGCGGATGTAAAGGCCCTGAGCGTCATATCTGCAGCTCCTCCTGCCCCCCAGGGGCAGACGATCTCTATCTTCCGCTCAAATTCCCAGTCCTGGTCCGCCGCGGCCTCAACCTGCTGTTCTTCTTTACCGGCCGGTGCCTTCTCCGCCTTGCCACAGGCCGTGAGCACCATCAATCCTGTAATACCCAGACAAATTGCTCCTATTAATTTTTTTCTCATTTTGAAACCTCCTCAGTTCATATTTGAATATCGCTTGACCACTGCCCTCCTCAGTAATTTGTACTATATTTTACTTTTTATATTTAATTGTTATAAATATATTATTATACTTTTATTATTTTGTCAATGGGTATATGCAGAACTCACAAAAAAAAGACATTAATATGCAGTCCGTCATACGAACTCACAAAATTAATGTCTTATAAGCCATCCTACAGATAGGTGCTTATCTCTGGACCATGATGTTTAAGATCCCGAGATACTTCTCTAGTTCCTTCAGATTTTGCTTCACGAGCTGAGGATTCTTCACCGTACATATACCCACAATTACCTCCGCCAGATAGGAGGCCGCAACCATGGAATTGTGGAAATCCACACTTTCACAGTGGGTTAACAGCAGAACATCCGAATATGGGACTAGGGGTGAATTGTAGCCATCTGTAATCACAATGGTTGAACATCCCTTTTCCTTTAATAATCTGGTAATCTCCACAACACTTCTGTTATATCTGGACATACTCATGGAAATGATGATGTCCTCCTCATTTACCCTGCGTAGTTTTTCAGTCAGCTCACCCAGATCCGGCACGATCAGGTCGGATTTCCCGAACATGCGCTCTAAATTATAATTCAAGTGGTACGCCACCGAATAGCAGCTGCGGCAGCCGCATATGTAGATATGCGGCGCCGCAGAAATCATCTGTTCCACCTTGATAATCTGGTCATTGGTAAGTAATTGGTATGTTTTATCAATATTGCTAATCTGAATTTTTGTAATGTCAGTCACTAAACTGTCAATTTCAGACCGCACATTCTCTTCCCGCACATTAAATTCCAGCTTGTTGGAGGGAGAAGCCTTTGTCTTTAGATGATCCTGAAGTTCTTTCTGAAACTCCGCATAGCCGGAATATCCCAGGGCCATGGCTAGACGCACCACCGTCGTTGTACTGACACCGATTGCATGGGCCAGCTGGTCCACGGTGGAAAATGCGGCCTGCATCGGATCTCGCAGTATATAATCCGATACTTTCTTCTGCAGCTTTGTTAAATTTGATATCTCGCCTTCCAGGCGGCTCATTACATCCTGATCCATACTCTATCCCTTATCCTATTTTAAATAATGTAATAAATTTTACTTGTTTCTTTATTATAGTAAATTTATAACACAAAATATAGGATTAAGCAAGAGGATCTGCCGAGTGTTATATGCCACTGCCTCAGTTTCTTACCCAATCTCCCCCTGCAGCTGCGCTAACGCCACCGCCGCAATGGCCTTGCAGTCGCTGATCTCCCCGGACGCAATCTTCTCCTTCAGCCGTCCAAGCTCCACCAGCTCAACATCAATAAACTCATCACTGTCCAGCTCCCGCTCTTCCATGTGAAGCTCCCTGGCCAGGTATAAATACAGGACTTCTGAGACAATTCCGGGAGATGGGTAGATTTTTCCCAGATATTTCCAGTAGTCGGCTACTCTGCCGGTCTCCTCCCGCAGCTCCCGCTTGGCCGCGTCCAGGGGCTCCTCGCCGGGGATTTTGTCCATCTTCCCGGCTGGTATCTCATGAAAGACCTGGTGGATGGCGTAGCGGTACTGCTCCTCCATCAACACATTTCCATCAGCGTCCAATGCCAGGATTGCCACGCCTCCCGGGTGTTTGACCAGCTCCCGAACCGCATTTTTTCCGTTGGGCAGCTCCACATCGTCAATGCAGAATTCATAGGACCTGCCCTGGTACACCACCTTGCGGCTCAGGAATTTCTCCTCCAGCCTTCTATTGCCATCCATTGATCAATCCTCCGATCCCACTCCCGCCTGTCCGGCAGAATGGTATTTTTTTATGGCTGTACAGAGAGCCAGTAATCATAAACATCCAGATAGTTGTCATAATAATAATCCAGATCCAGTTCAAACTTAGGAATGCTCTCGTAATCCGGATTGCCCTCAATCACAGGCGCATCCGGGAATACGGGGTAGGAGCCTACGGTCAGGAAGGGTTCCAGGCCCTTGCCCTTGGCGCCGGCCTCGCCGCAGAGATAGCGCACATACAGCTTCGCCGCGTTGGGATGTTCACACTGGTCCGCAATCTGTGCTACCATGAAGCTGACGCAGGTGGTGGGCATGTCGAATTTGTCCGGCTCCACGCCCAGTACGAAGCCCTGGAGATCCCTCTCACGCAGCTTGGAGGACACGCCGTAGCCGATGGGCGGATCGGTCATTCCCTTGGCCCCGCCTACTGCTTTCACAATATTGGTATTGGAAGTCTCCAGGATTACACCGTTCTTGGCCACCCGGTTGATCCACGCGTGGGCCGCATCCGCCTCGTTGTCAGCCAGCACCAGCGGCTCGCCGAATACCTTCTCATAGTCTGCTTCCAGCAGGTCGGAATGCTGCACCATGGCGGTGAACAGCACCGGGAGATCCGGCTCACCTGAGGGGTCGAGGAATATAAATTTACCGCTCCACTCCGGTTTCGTAATATCCCACCAGGAAGAGATAGGCAGCTCGCTGTACACCTCGGTATTATAATTCCACCAGTCCAGCTCAACCACGAACGGCGTCACTGCCAGATAGGAGGGGTCCACGCCCTGGAAAATGTCGGTGGGCTGGTAGTTGTGCAGCAGCCCTTCCTGAATATACTCCCGGCTGATGGAGCCGGTCTGTTCTTTCAGCTGCAGGATATCCGCTGTGTGGATTCCCGCCTCATACTCTCTGGAGAATTTCTCCAGCATTTCGTTGATACCCAGATCGTAGAAATTCACCTTGATACCCGGGTATTCCGCCATAAAGTCCGCGGATACGTTCTCCAGCCGTCCGGTACAGCCGTAGAGGTTCAGCTCCCCCTCCAATTTGGCTTTCTCGTACAGCTCATCCACTGTCTCTGTCTTATTCAGCCCGTTTTCCTCAGCCCAGGAGCTGCCTGCGGCCGCCGCTGTCTCACCTGCCGTTGTCTCTTCCCCGGCCTTTGTCTCTTCCTTGCTCTCCCCGCCGCCCTGGGCAGCCTGGGTCTCCGCCGCAGCTTTTGTCTCCGGCTCTGCCTTGGTCACACATCCCGTGCACAGCCCGGCCGCCATCACAGCTGCCATTGTCAATGCGATCCATCTTTTGTTATGCCTCATAAAATACTTCCTCCTTTTATTCTTCCCCCCGCCTATAGATGAGCGCGGGAATGTATTTGAACAGTTCCTCTATTCGTCCAGCACCGCCTTCTTCACAAGACGCCCTGTGGCCTTATCAAAAAGGTTGGCCTTGTCCGGTTCCACTTCCAGGTACACCTTCTGGTCCATCTCATAGAAGCGGATGCCCATCTCCTTCACCAGGATATTAACCGTACCCACCTTCACATGGACCGTGGTGTCCGATCCGGCTGACTGGACGGAATAAATGTGCCCTTCAATGCGTCCCTCCCCAGATTCCCTGTGGATTCTCACCTTTTCCGGGCGGATGCCGATGACGCAGTCAAACTGGGGTTCCTGGGACATTTCCCCGGTAAACAGTTCCTGGGCGAACAGGGTCTCCCCCAGCTGGGAAGCCACCTTCAAACTGCCGTCCGCCTGCCTCCGCCCGGTGCCCTCCACGAAATTCACCCTGGGATTCCCGATGAAATCCGCCACCCGCAGGGACGACGGGTTCTGGTAGATCTCCATGGGAGTTGCCACCTGTTCCAGCTCCCCGCCAAAGAATATGGCGATTCTGGTGGACATGGTCAGAGCCTCCACCTGATCGTGGGTTACGTAAATGATGGTGGTCCCCAGCTCATGGTGGAGCCGCTTGATCTCAGAGCGCATGTCGATGCGCAGCTTGGCGTCCAGGTTGGACAGCGGCTCGTCCAGCAGCAGTACCTCAGGCTCCGAGACAATGGCCCTGGCGATGGCCACCCGCTGCTGCTGCCCTCCGGACAGCTCCGCGGGATAGCGGCCGGCGAATTCACCGATCTGCATCCGCTCCAGGGCGCTCATCACCTTTTTCTCAATCTCCGCCTTGGGCGCCTTCTTCACTGTCAGCCCAAAGGCCACGTTGTCAAACACAGTCATGTGGGGCCACAGCGCGTAGGACTGGAATACCAGATTCAGCCCCCGTTTCCCAGGTTCTTCAAAGAACAGCTCCGCCGCGTTGACCACGTTCCTGCCGTCCATGGTGATGGAGCCGTTCTGGGGCCGCTCCAGCCCTGCCACCACCCGCAGCGTGGTGGTCTTGCCGCACCCCGAGGGCCCCAGAAGGGTCATAAATTCCCCGTCCTCGATCAACAGGTTCAAGTCCTTTAACACATGGTTGCTGCCATAGAATTTATCAATATGGCTCAGTTCAATTCTGCTCATCCAGCGCCTCCCCTTTATAAAACGATGAACCACTTCACCGCGTACAATCAGAATCCCTGCGTTATATCCGCATTGAAGAATTTATTTGCTACCCAGTAAATGACGAATACCACCACAAACATGATAATTGCCACCACATTTGAAAACTGCTCCATACCGCCCGACATATAGGAGTACGCCATATAGGGCAGCGTCTGGGTCTTGGGCGATATGAGGATCACCAGCAGATCCAGCTCCTTCATAACCGCCATGAAGATCAGCATAAAGCCGCTCATAAACCCACCTTTGGAAAGGGGGAACACGATGCGCCGGAATCTGGTGATAAACCCGGCGTCCTCCACCTGGGCCGCCTCCTCCAGCTCCACATTGATCTGCATCATGTTGGCCGAACCGGCTCTGCTGGAAAATGGCAGGTTCTTCACAACCGTCACCAGCACCAGCAGCAGGAATGTGCCGTAGAGCACCGGGAAAAAGGTCACCTTATACCCCGCAAGGGTCACCGCCCTCTCCACCGAGAACATGGACAGGTACATGGCGCCGAATGCGATGGACGGGATCAGATAGGGCACGAACACCAGCTGCTCCACCAGCTTGCCGGACTTTAAATGGCGGCCTCTGGAGGTGATATATCCGATGATCTGTCCGAACACCGTAGCCACAAGGGAGGCGGACACCACCAGCTTCAGGGAATTCCCCAGCACCTGTAAAAACTGCGGGTTCCTGAACACGCCCGGCTCCCCGTAGAAGATGTCCGGCTTGCCCGCCCCGATCCAGTAGTGGAGGCTGAAGTTGGCGCTGCTGTAGTCTCCCAGCTTCAGCATCAGGCTCTGAAGCACCAGGATGCCGATGGGCAGAAACACGCAGCAGATCAGGAACAGAAACATGGCCGACACCACAACCGGCTTCCATTTATTCAAGGGCAGTACATTGGATCTGCCGCCCTTACCGCCAATGGTGGCGTAGGACTTCCTGGAGCCGATCATTTTCTGGTTGATAAAAATGATCACAGCCGCTATGCCGATGAGGATCAGGCTGATGGAGAAGGCCATGGCCGTCTGCTGCTGCTTGATGCTGGTGTAGAGCATGGTGGATATGGTATAATACCCGGTCTTAAGCCCCAGAAATGCCGGTACGCCAAAGGTTCCCATGGCCTTGGAGAAGATCAGAATAAATGAGGAGGCGATGGCAGGCATCACCAGCGGAAATGTGATCTTCTTCAGCAGCAGGAACTTGCCCGCCCCCAGGATCTCCCCCATCTCCTCCAGCTCCGAATTGATGGACCGGAAGCTGGCTGATATCAGCAGGTACGCGTAGGCATAGTAGTGGATGGTCAGCACACAGATAATGGCCACAGGCCCATAGGCCAGCCAGTCCGGCGGCTCCAGCCCCAGAAAGGAGAGAAAGCCCTGGGTCCCTCCGATCCTGGATGTCTTAAACACCGCGATCCACGCCATGGATTTGCACCAGGAGGGGATCATGTACGGGATGATCATGGCCAGGGAGAAGAATTTCTTGTATGGCAGATCACTTCTGACCATCAGCCAGGCAATGGTTCCGCCCAGGCCGATGCTGAGCACGGACACCACCGTGGCGATCAGCAGAGAATGAAGAAGCGGTTTGTACAGCATGTTCTGGGATACCTCGCTGAACAGCAGCTTCTTCCAGTAGTACAGGGACCAGTCCCCGGCCTGGGCGCCTTCCACCCTTCTCACGTCCCGGGCCGCCAGCTGGAAGGTGGTGACCACCATCTCCGCCAGCGGAATAATCACCAGACAGAACAACACGGCAACTGCAATCACAACCATGATATTGTACGGATTCTTTACGCCATTTTTAATCCAGTTTTTTGCTTTTCTCGACCTGGAATACGGCATGTTTTCCTTCATCTGCGTCCACCCCCAACGTTTGTTTTTCTAAACTGATTATAGGAAAGTTACCATGGCATTTCCAGAATGAAACGTTGACAATATATCGAAAAATGTTGTCTTTTCAGAAATATGGCAGCGGGAAGGTGATAATTATATGATATTTATTTATCCATAAATCCCATATCTCCTTGTATTAACC
>URUZ01000063.1 GCA_900551225.1 uncultured Clostridium sp. | reverse complement strand
GGGATATGGAGGCCGGGACATACCGGATCACGCCGCTGACTTCCCAGGGCGGCCACTATGCGCTGTACAATGACGTGCGGTACTACTATGATTACCAGGATGGTTACAGCCGTTTTTACGGGCCGGTGGAGATTACGGTGGAGGAGGGGCAGTATCTGGAGCTGGGGGACGCAGCCTCTATTGTAAAGGTGTAAAACGCAGAAAAAACTGTAACAGTTCAGACGGCTCATCTTCTTGACCGAAAAAGCCGGTCAAGAAGCATCGGATATCCATCCGATGTGAAAATTGGTGCAAAATCGGCTAGCTTAACGCCCGTTTTTGCACCAATTTTCCCGCCGTCTGAACTGTTACAAAAAACTTTTAATAATTGAATATTTCCAGTTGACATCAGCTTCTGGAAATGATATCATATTTTAGTATGCCGCACAACGAGGTGCTAAGAGTCTGTCCATTGGACGGGCCACCACAGTTGGCGAGTAATGATTATAGGAGGTGCCTTTTATGTACGCGATTATTGAAACAGGCGGAAAGCAGTACAGAGTGGCAGAAGGCGATGTCATTAAGGTAGAGAGACTGGGCGCAGGCGCAGGCGAGACCGTAACATTCGACCAGGTACTGGCTGTGAACAACGGCGAACTGCAGATCGGATGCCCTACCGTATCCGGAGCAACTGTTACTGCAACAGTTGAAAAAGAGGGTAAGGGAAAGAAAGTTATCGTTTACAAGTATAAGAGAAAGACTGGCTATCACAAGAAGAATGGCCACAGACAGCTCTTTACTCAGGTTAAGATCGAAAAGATCAACGCTTAATCAGGTTGATGCCATTATGATTCAGGTTACGATATTTAAGGCTTCAGATGATTCCGTGGACGTGTATACGGGAATTGAATTATCGGGACATGCGGGATATGCCCAGAGCGGACGGGACATTGTGTGCGCTGCAGTATCAGCATTGGTTCTGAATATGGCCAATTCGGTTGAGACATTTACGGAAGACGGGTTTGAGGGAGAGATGGACGAGAAGACCGGCGGTTTTAAGTTCCATTTTACTTCTGATATCAGTCCAGAATCACAACTCCTTATGAATTCTCTTGTTCTTGGAATCAGGAACATTGGGAAGGAGTATGGGAAATCACATATTATCATTCGGTTTGAGGAGGTGTAAGACATGTTTAAGATGAACCTTCAGTTATTCGCTCATAAAAAGGGTGTTGGTTCCACCAAGAACGGCAGAGATTCTGAGTCCAAGAGACTTGGCTCAAAGAGAGCTGACGGACAGTTCGTACTGGCTGGCAACATTCTGTACAGACAGCGCGGAACAAAGATCCATCCTGGCAACAACGTAGGCAAGGGCGGTGACGATACCTTATTTGCTTTAGTAGACGGAGTTGTTAAGTTTGAAAGAAAGGGCAGAGACAAAAAGCAGGTTTCTGTTTACCCAAGAACAATCAACGAATAATGACAAGTGGACTCCATACACTAGGTATGGAGTCTTTTTGTAACACCTGATGATATGCCGGCAGAGCTGGTGTATCGTCGTATTGTGTGTGGTGAAGCGCTCGCAAAGCGTGCGGTTCATCGTTCGTTGTGCGCGGTGGATCACTGGCAGCATGTGATTCATCGTTTGATTGATGATGGTGACCGGGCGCTCTGCGTGCGGATCACTGTTAACAGAAAGGTTTAAGGTGCAGTATGTTTGCCGATAGCGCAAAAATATTTATAAAGTCCGGAAAAGGCGGAGACGGCCATGTCAGCTTCCGCCGGGAGCTGTACGTGCCGGCTGGCGGCCCTGACGGCGGTGACGGCGGACGCGGCGGAGATGTCATTTTCCAGGTGGATGAAGGACTGAACACCCTGGTGGATTTCCGCCATGTGCGCAAATACGTGGCTGAGAGCGGCCAGGAGGGCGGCAAGCGCAGATGCCACGGCGCGGACGGGTCCGATCTGGTGATCAAGGTTCCACAGGGAACAGTGATTAAGGATTTTGAGTCCGGTAAGGTCATTGCCGATATGTCGGGTGACAACCGCCGGGAAGTGATTTTAAAAGGCGGCAAAGGCGGCCAGGGCAATATGCATTATGCCACATCGACCATGCAGGCACCGAAATACGCCCAGCCGGGACAGCCCAGCCAGGAGCTGTGGGTGATGCTGGAATTAAAGGTGATCGCAGATGTGGGCCTGGTGGGCTTCCCCAACGTAGGTAAATCCACCCTGCTGTCCAGAGTCAGCAATGCCAGGCCCCAGATCGCCAACTATCATTTTACTACCCTGAACCCCCACCTGGGCGTGGTGGACCTGGGCGAGGGCGCAGGCTTTGTGATGGCTGACATCCCCGGCCTGATTGAGGGCGCTTCCGAGGGCGTGGGACTTGGACATGCCTTCTTAAAGCACATCGAGCGCACCAAGGTGCTGATCCATGTTGTGGACGGCGCTTCCGTGGAGGGACGCGATCCCCTGGAGGACCTGCGGACCATCATCAAGGAGCTGGAGGCCTACAATCCGGAGATGCTGGCCCGTCCCCAGGTGATCGCCGCCAACAAGATGGATGCTGTTTACGATGAAAATGACACGGAGAGCGTTTTAAGCCGCCTGAAGGCCGAGTATGAGCCCAAGGGAATCAAAGTGTTCTCCATCTCCGCGGTCAGCGGCAAGGGTGTCAAGGAACTGCTGTTTTACGTCAATGAGCTGTTAAAGACTGTGGACGATACACCGGTTGTATTTGAGCGTGAATTTGAGCTGGAATTCCAGGGAGACCGCGCGCTGCCCTACACTGTAGAGAAAAATGATGACGGCGTCTATGTGGTGGAAGGCCCCCGCATTGAGAAAATGCTGGGTTACACCAACCTGGAATCTGAGAAGGGCTTTGACTTCTTCCAGAAGTTCTTAAAGAGCACCGGAATCCTGGAGGATCTGGAGAAGGCTGGAATTGAAGAGGGCAATACGGTCCGGATGTACAATCTGGAATTTGATTATTACAAGTAAATCTTTTGCATCGGGCCGGGCAGACGCTGTGATTCACAGCCCTGCATAAAGGCGCGGTGCCTGGGGGAGTATTTAACGTATTAAAAGGAGAAATTATGACAAGTAAGCAAAGGGCCTATTTAAAAGGTCTGGCTATGAAAATGGACCCCATTTTCCAGATTGGGAAGTCCAGCCTGACACCTGAGGTGACAGCGGCTGTGTCTGAGGCGCTGGAGGCCAGGGAACTGATCAAGATTACAGTTTTGAAGAACTGTCTGGATGACGGAAGCTCCATCGCCGATGTACTGGCAGAGCGCACCCATTCCCATGTTGTTCAGGTGATCGGCCGAAAGATCGTGCTGTACCGGCCTGCCAAGGACGAGGCCAAGCGCAAGATTGAACTGCCCAAGTAATCTGGAAATCCGTGAGTTGACATAAAATATTTATGTCAACTTTTTTGAAAATGCACCTGTAAAAAAGTTGTGATAAAAGGAGCTGTACTGCTATGGCAAAGATCGGAATCCTGGGCGGAACCTTTGACCCTATACACAACGGCCATATTCTGCTGGGACGCCAGGCATATGAAGAATACCGGCTGGACCGGATCTGGTTCATGCCCTCCGGCACGCCTCCCCATAAGAAGGACCACAGGGTGACAGCGGGAAAGCTGCGCCGGGATATGGTGATGCTGGCCATAGAAGGCGTCCCGTATTTTGCATATTCTGATTTTGAATTGAAGCGGCCGGGCAATACCTACACCGCACAGACCCTGAGACTGCTGAGGGAAGCATTTCCGGGGAATGAGTTCTACTTTATTGTGGGAGCGGACTCATTGTTTCAGATCGAACACTGGTATCACCCGGAACAGGTGATGTCCGAAGCCACGCTGCTGGTAGCCGGCCGGGAGTATGAGGAGGAGCACAGGTCCCTGGACCAGCAGATCGGGTATCTTTCTTCCCGGTTCGATGCGCAGATTCTGAGGCTCCACTGCGGCGAGGTGGATATATCCAGCGCCGGCCTTCGGCAGATGGCTGCCCGGGGCCTGGACATACGTCCCTATGTGCCTGCGGCGGTGGCGGACTATATCCGTTTAAACGGGCTGTATCAGACAGAAGAGATCAGCATAAACTGAAGAAAAGAGGGGTTATCATGGAGAATCAATGCAGCCAGATCATGGTTTACCGCAAGCAGCTGAAGAGCCGTCTTGCCCCCATGCGGTATGAACATTCACTGAGCGTATCTTTTACCTGCATGTCGCTGGCCATGCGGTATGGATATGACATCGACAAGGCAGAACTGGCAGGCCTGCTTCATGACTGCGGCAAGCGCTACAGCGACGATGTGATTTTAAAGAAATGCCTGAAACATAATATTGAGGTGACAGAGGCCGAGAACAGGGCGCTTCCGGTCCTGCATGCCAAGTACGGGGCCTGGCTGGCTGAGCAGAAATACCAGATCAGCGATGCTGAGATCCTGAGCGCAATCGGCTGCCATACCACCGGCAAGCCGGATATGTCCACCCTGGACAAAATCCTGTATATTGCCGACTATATTGAACCCAGGCGCTATAAGGCGGAGAATCTGCCCCAGATGCGCGCCCTTGCCTTCGTGGATCTGGACCGGACCATGTTTGCAATTCTGGACAGTACCCTGGAGTATCTGACCAAAAAGGGCGGCGGAATTGACCCCATGACAAGAGACGCCCATGCATATTTTAAACAATTAATGGAATCGAAAGGAGAACTGAATGGATCAGTCTAAAGAGATGGTAAAACTGGCGTACAATGCGCTGAGCGAGAAGAAGGGGGAGGACATCAAGATTATTGATATTCATGAGGTTACTGTTGTGGCCGATTACTTTATTATCGCTCACGGCTCCAACCCCAACCAAGTGCAGGCCATGTCCGACAGTGTTGAAGAAGCCCTGGCTAAGGCAGGCTATGAGTGCAAACAGGTGGAGGGCTATCAGAACGCCAACTGGATTCTCATGGACTACAAGGACGTCATCGTCCATGTGTTCTGTAAGGAAGACCGCCTGTTCTACGATCTGGAGCGGATCTGGAGAGACGGAAAGACCTTCGTTGATATAAACGAGCTGTAGAGGGCCGTATGCAACGACAAACCCGGAAGATACTGGCGTGAACCAGATCTTCCGGGTTTTATTGTATGCGGTGAGGCGCCTGCAGAGCGGGCGGTTCACCGCAGTGTGCCGTAATACTACATCATTCTGCGGAACAGTCCGATGACCTTGCCCTGGATGTCCACCTGGTCCACAATAATGGGGTCCATGTAGTCATTCTCCGGCTGCAGCCTGTAGTGGCCGTTCTCCTTGAAAAAACGCTTCACTGTGGCTGAATCATCCAGCAGGGCCACCACGATATCGCCGTTCTGGGCGGTGGGGGTCTGCTCCACAATGATCTGGTCCCCGTCAAAGATTCCCACGTTCACCATGCTGTCACCCTTTACCTTCAGCATGAAGGTCTCTGCGTTGGGAAGGATCTCCACGGGAATGGGAAAGTAATCTTCGATATTCTGCTCCGCCAGAATGGGCTGGCCTGCGGCCACAGTGCCTACAATCGGCACGTTCACCATCTCCCTGCGGTTGAAATTGAAATTCTCATCCAGGATCTCAATGGTTCTGGGCTTGGTGGGATCGCGGCGGATTAAGCCCTTCTCCTCCAGGGTTGCAAGATGGGAGTGAACGGATGAGGTGCTCTTTAAATGAACGGCTTCGCAGATCTCCCGAACCGCCGGCGGATATCCCTTCTTCAGTATGGTCTGTTTAATATATTCCAATATTTCTTCCTGCTTCGCAGTGATTTTATCTTGCGCCATATGTACTTCCTCCCATTTTCTGTTAATCTGATTTTATAGTAACATATGTTCGATAAAAATGCAAACCTTTGTTCGAATTTCTCCCCAAAAACCATTGACAAACATATGTTCTGGTGTTATATTTGATCTATGAAAAGAACGTATGTTCTGTTGCATTTACAGGCCGGATAAAAGGGGGAATTTACTTATGATGAAGAAGTTTATTATCACATGCTTTGCTGTCATTCTGTTCGCTTCCGGATTCTTAGGACACACCATGCTTACATCCATGGCAAAAGAGGAGAGCGTTCTCTATGACAGGTACTATAAGAGTATCCAGATTCAGGAAGGAGACAGCCTCTGGCAGATTGCAGGGGAATACTGCCAGGACAGTCCCATGACCAAGGACGAGTATATCAGCGCACTGCGCCAGATGAACAACCTGAAGAAGGACACCATACACAAGGGACAGTATTTGACGGTCGTCTATTTTGAGGCCAAGTGAGTCTGATTCCTGCCCCAAGCAGCACGCTCTAAGAATTCGGAAAGAAAAAAGTAAAGAATCCGCCGCCTGATTGTGGTATGGTATACTATGAACAAACACGACAGGAGGGATTCACATGAAAAGCCACGGTATTTTTCTCTGCCTGGGTGCGCTTACGCTGAGCCTGGGGCTGGCCACCGGCTGCGCCCGGACCGGACCGGAAGCCGCAGCCGGCAGTATGGAGCAGCAGACCACAGAGACAGTGACAGGACTTCGGGAGGACACACACGAGTTTCGGGGGCGGTATCTGATGACGAAGAACGGTGATCCCATGATCATCACCCAGAAGGAAGGGGCAGTGGAACTGTTCATTCAGGGCAATGACGAACATATGTTCTCTTCTCTGGACAACGGTGATGAGATCATTGTGCAGCTGGGGCTGATCCGCGAGACGTATCCGTCCCAGGCCGATGTGTTTGGTGTGGAGCTGGTGAAGAAGGGCAGTATCGGGGATATCGACCAGGATACCCTGGACCAGCTGGAGGAGATGGGGTGGATCGTACAGGATAAGAGGCAGCAGCTTCTGTATGTGGGAGACCGGTTATATACCGGTACCGGGCGCCCTGCGGCCCCTGCCTGCGGCACTGCCGACGGCCACATTATGACAGTTCTGCAGATGGAGGAGATCCCAGTCCAGGACGGCCAGGCCAATTTCGGCAGCGTGGGAACCGATTACATTTATCTGGATGAGGGGGCCATGGCTGTGCGTGTGGAAGCGGATTCCCAGGAGAGCAGTGCCTACCAGCTGTTTTTATCCGATGATACAGTAGACTACCACGGCCGTTTCTTCAGGAAGGCAGATCTGTCCCAGGAGACCATAGAGTGGCTGGAATTCTACAACAATCTGCCGGAAGAAGGGCAGCGCTCGATATCCATGGAACCGCCCGAGCTGATCGATAGGGAGCACGCAGGGGATTCAGCAGTGGAGGAGACAAAATAGAATACATCAGAACCGCAGTTCTGTTCCTCATGGAATATGGCTGCGGTTTTTATATTGAGAAAGATTCCCGTCTGCGGCTCTTGCCTTTTGTCACTGAATTTGCTATGATACATATGGTTAGTTATAACTAACCATATGTAATCAGCAAAGGAGTATCAGGATGAGCAGTGAAACAGTTCAGATGATGAAATGTATGAGCAGGGATCAGTTTGAAGGCCAGATTGCGATGCAGTGCGCACCGCTGCTGGCAGGAGTGAAAATCTCCAACCTTTTAACTGTCTGCGCAGGGATGAAAGGGGAGGTGATCCGTCTGTTCCGGAATACAGGCATTTTCTGTCATCTCTTTTATGAATCCAAAGAGAAAGTGACATTTTTCCTTTACCAAAAGAAAGGCCTGGAAGAACATCTGAATCATCCGGAGGTCAACTCGCTGATGGAATCATTTGGCTACTGTGACAGCACCCTGAGAGAAGTTCTGAGGGATGTCTCCCACAGATACACCCTTCACATGGGACAGCAGGGTGACTTTCCCCATGAGGTGGGGCTGCTGCTGGGGTATCCGGCAAAGGATGTGGAGGGCTTCATCCGCAACCAGGGGAAGAATTTCCTCTACAGCGGATACTGGAAGGTCTACGGGGACATCAGACAGAGCCAGAAGGCCTTTGAAGCCTATGACCGCGCCAAGGAGGAAGTGGTGCGGATGGTATTCGCGGGAATGGGCATTCTGGAGGTCCTGCGCATTTACAATTCAACGGCAGTTTATAATTATCAATTAAGGAGGATATAGAAATGAGCAAGATTTACGTTGTATATTGGTCTCAGACAGGGAATACCGAGGCCATGGCGGAGGCTGTTGGCCAGGGAATCAGTGAGGCCGGCAAGGAGGCCGCGGTGTTGGAGGTCTCACAGGCTTCCGCGGAGGATTTAAAGGCCGCCGGCGTCTTTGCCCTGGGCTGCCCGTCCATGGGAGCCGAGGAGCTGGAGGAGAGCGAAATGGAGCCTTTTGTCCAGGAAGTAGAAACATTTGCCCAGGGGAAACATATAGGCCTGTTCGGCTCCTATGGCTGGGGCGACGGACAGTGGATGAGAGACTGGCAGGACCGCATGGCCGCCGCCGGAGCAGTTGTCACAGGCGGACAGGGCGTGATAGCCAATGAGACGCCGGATGAGGCTGCTCTGGAAGAGTGCCGCGGCCTGGGCAGGGCGCTGGCAGCACTGCAGGCCTGATTCCATAAAAAAGTAAACAAGTAGTTGACACCCTCCGGGTTCTGTGTTAAAATTGGTCTCAATTGAAAAACACCCGTGAGGGAGTAGTGGCGTGCCCAGCACGTGACAAGTCAACATACTGGCCTGCAAAGGCCTGGCTTGCCTTAAAAAACGAGACTCATGTATTGCTGAACAAGCGATACATGGATCTTTTTATTTTGACCCAGGTATCACTTGAACAGTGATACCTGGGTCTTTTTCATTGCACGCGGTGAAGCAGTCAGGCCTGCATTACCTTGGCCCGCTGCCTTCACAAAAATAAACATCGGAGGAATGGAACATGGATGAGAAGAAGAAACATCAAAAACTGAGTATCACAGCCCCCTATCAGCGGGCGGCGGCCCAGGTGCTGGAGGACTTAGATGTCACCTTGCAGCAGGGCCTGTCGGAGGAGCAGGTGGCTGCCCACAGGGAGAGCTATGGAGAGAATGCATTTTCCAGAGAAAAGCCGGAATCCTTTCTGCACAGAGTGTGGGATGCCGCCAGGGAGCCGATGATCATTATGCTGATTCTGGCAGCATTCATCACCCTGGGAGTCAACGTTGCCCGGGCCTTCACCGGAGGGGAAGCTGACTTTCTGGAATGTGTGGGCATCTTTGTAGCCATCTCACTGTCAGTGGTTATCACAGTGATCATGGAGGGGCGCAGCGCCAAGGCGTTCGAAGCGCTGAGCCAGATCACCCAGGACAATGAGATCCGCGTGATCCGCGGCGGTAAGGCTCAGATGACAGCCCAGAAGGACATTGTGGTGGGTGATATTCTCTGCATCGCAGCCGGAGACAAGATGCCTGCGGATGCACGCCTGGTGGAGGACACTGCCCTGATGGCGGACGAGTCCGCCCTGACGGGGGAGAGCATGCCGGTGCACAAGCAGAGCAGCGCTGTGTTTGACAGCAGCGAAACACCGGTGGCAGAGCGCACCAACATGCTGTATTCCGGCAGCTTTATCACCGCAGGAAACGGAACCGCTGTGGTAACCGCAGTTGGCAGCGATACGGAATTTGGAAAAATCGCCCGCGAACTTTCCTCCACCGTGAAATCCACCACCCCGCTCCAGGAGAAGATGGCGTCCCTGGGAAAGCGGATTACCGTGCTGGGCGCCAGCGCCGCTGCCGTGGTATTCCTGCTTCAGCTGGCCCTGTTCATCTACCGGGGCACCGCCTCCCTGGATACTGTGTCAGACGCATTTATCACAAGCATCGTGCTGATTGTGGCAGCTGTGCCCGAAGGCCTGCCCACCATTGTGGCTGTATCCCTGGCCATTGATATTATCAAGATGTCTAAGCAGAATGCCCTGGTGAAGAAGCTGATTGCCTGTGAGACCATTGGCTGCATAAACGTAGTCTGTTCCGACAAGACGGGCACGCTGACGGAGAACAGGATGACCGTCACAGACGTCTATGAGGAGCAGTCCGGGCTGTGCCGCCCCGCGCAGCTGAAAAGCACGGTGCTGTTTCAGAATTTCTGTGTCAACAGCACGGCAGATATCGGATGTTCGGCGGACACCGAGGGGGACAGGCAGAGCTTTATCGGCAATCCCACGGAGTGCGCACTGCTGGCAGCTGTGGGCAAGGCTGGGCTGGATTACCGCGCGGTCAGAGGCCAGGCCCGGATCAGCCATGTATTCCCCTTCTGTTCAGAGCAGAAGAATATGACCACCATTCTCCGGGAGCCGGAGGGATACTGCGCATATACCAAGGGCAGCCCTGAGAAAATCCTGTCCATGTGCAGGATGGACCCGGATCACAGACAGGAGGTGGAGCGGCTCATTGCCGGTTACCAGGAGAAAGCCTGCCGGGTGATCGGATTCGCCCATGGGGAACTGGAAGAGGAGATGGATTGGGAATCCGAGCGGAGCAGGATCGAGAGCCAGCTGCAGTTTGACGGCTTTGTGGCCATCACAGACCCCCTGCGGGCCGATGTGTACCAGTCTGTTAAACGATGCCGGGAGGCAGGGATTGAGCTGAAAATGCTGACCGGGGACAATCTGGTCACTGCCACAGCCATTGCAAATGAACTGCACCTGTTAGACGAGGGCCACAGCGCAGTGGAAGCCGGTGTCATTGAGAAAATGTCCGATGAGGAGCTGGCAGAGCGCCTGCCCTCCATCCGGGTCATCGCGCGCAGTACCCCTGTGGTGAAGATGCGCGTGGTCAATGCCCTCAAATCCCGCCAGTATGTGGTGGCAGTAACCGGCGATGGCATCAACGATGCCCCGGCCATCAAAAATGCGGATGTGGGCATCGCCATGGGCATATCCGGCACAGACGTGTCCAAGGAAGCCAGCGACATCGTACTTTTGGACGACTCCTTCTCCACCATTGTGAAGGCAGTGCAGTGGGGCAGGGGAATCTATGAGAACTTCCAGCGCTTTATCCAGTTCCAGCTGACCGTGAACCTCTCATCCGTTATTGTGGTGCTGGCCTCCATCCTGTCCGGCTTTGAGGCGCCGTTTACAGCCCTTCAGCTGCTGTGGATCAACATTATCATGGACGGGCCGCCAGCGCTGACTCTGGGGCTGGAGCCGATCCGCAGTGACCTGATGAATCAGCAGCCCACCAGGCGAAACGCCAGCATTGTGTCCAGGAGTATGCTGTCACGGATTGTGATAAACGGCCTGTTTATCTCAGCTATATTTATGGCCCAGCACTGGACCAATTTTATGGGAGGAACCAGGGAGCAGCAGCCTACAATTTTATTTACGCTGTTTGTGGTATTTCAGCTGTTTAATGCATTTAACAGCAGGGAGCTGGGAAATGCCAGCGTGTTCAGCAATATTGCCGGCAACCGTTTGATGCTGGGCGTCTTTACCCTTACCTTTGCCCTTCAGGTGTTAATCACCCAGGTGGGCGGAGCCATGTTCGGCACGGTTCCCCTTCCTCCTGTGATGTGGGCGAAGATCGTAGGCCTGGGCTTAACCGTGGTGATCGCCTCCGAGGCAGCAAAGCTGGTGAAAACCGGGCTGGCGGCAGCCCGTGTCTGTCCCAAGGCCACCCATTCCCACATCCAGTCCACGGAATAGGAGGCCGGCGGTCTGTATACCACAGGTAGATTTACAGGCAGCGGCCCACAGGCTATAATGTAAACATCAAAGATACAGGTTCACCAAGCCGCTTATCTGCGATCAGATAAGCGGCTGTTTATTATTTCATAGGTAATATTGTCACTCAGCATGTGTAGCCAAGGGGTATGGCAACGGGCTTTTAATCCGTATACCGCAGGTTCGAATCCTGTCACATGCACTCAGGTCCCGTGGTCAAGCGGTCTAAGACACCAGCCTTTCACGCTGGAGACGAGAGTTCAATTCTCTCCGGGATCATCATGCGGATTGGTCCAATGGCAGGATGCCTGGCTCTGAACCAGGAGGTGGAGGTCCGATTCCTTCATCCGCAGCTTTTCGATCTCAGCAGATACAGGTGGACGGAAGAAGCATATTATGATAAGATATGGTTAGATAACAAGAAAAAGAGGTAAACAGATATGTTGCGGTTAGATACACAGAAACGCCAGAAGGAACAGAAACAGGAACGCGCTTATAAACAGCGTTCTATTTTCATGCCCTTATGGTATGTGTGCGGCCGGAGATTATAGTACGGGTAATTCATTTTCCAGAATCCTTCGTCCGCTTATCCATATGGGTAGGCGGATTTTTAATGTTCATCATTGAGAGAAGGGGAGAAGTAAAATGAATTATCCGGTGATAGACCCTGAGGCGACCGGCGCCAGAATTAATACACTGAGAAAGGACAGGGGACTGAGCGTGCTGTACCTGCGGGATTATTTTGGATTTTCCACAACCAATGCAATCTATAAGTGGCTGAGAGGGGAGGCCCTGCCCACCCTGGATAATATGTTTGCGCTGAGTGTCCTGTTAGATATACCGGTCAATGATATTATTGTGGAGACTGGAACCAACCTGGCAATTCGATGATAAGGAGCTGTTTTTATGAATTTAAATATTAAACCGATTACGGACGAAAACCGGGATCAGGCCCTGGCCCTGCGCGTGGCGGCGGGGCAGGAGGGGTTCGTGGAGAGCGTCAGCCAGTGTTTGGAGGAGGCAGCCAGGAAGAAATGCTGGAGGCCTGTGGGAATATATGACGGTGAGACCATGGTCGGTTTTGCCATGTATGGTTATTTCTTCTGGGAGTATTTTCCAATTGGCCGGGTCTGGATGGACAGGCTGCTGATTGATAGACACTGTCAGGGCAGGGGCTACGGCAAGGCAGCCATGGCAGCGCTGATCGAACAGCTTGTGCAGGAATACCGCTGCCGGAAGATCTATCTGAGCATCATTGACGGAAATGATGCCGCGGTCCACCTCTACGAATCCTTTGGTTTTCGGTTCAATGGGAAAAAAGATATCCATGGGGAACGTATCATGATATACTGCTGTAAAGAGCCTGTTGACGAAACGCCGGAATGATGATAATATCGGGAGATCGCAGACATGGTACAGCGGTCAGCCTCTGAGATGGTGCTTGCCGCTCAAAAAGAAAACTGAAGGGAAATTAAGGATGATAATAAAACCAAAAGTGAAAGATTTCATATGCCTGACCGCACACCCGGAGGGATGTAAGGAAAATGTATACCGGCAGATCAACTACGTCAAACATCAGCCCCAGTTAAACACAAAGCAGCGCACGCTGGTGATCGGCTCATCTACCGGATATGGTTTATCTTCGCGCATCTGCGCGGCATGGGCAGACGGCGCCCCCACAATTGGTATTGGATATGAGAGGCCGGCCTCTGCAAACAGGACTGCGACTCCCGGTTGGTATAACACCGCTGCTTTTGAGTATTTTGCAGGCCAGGATCATTTGTACGCTAAAACGATCAACGGGGATGCCTATTCTCAGGAAATAAAGGAGCAGACAGCTGATCTGATCCGCCGGGACCTGGGGCAGATTGACCTTCTGGTATATTCGGTGGCGGCTCCGCGGCGCAAAATGGCGGACGGAACGGTCCACACGTCCATCCTAAAGACAACCCAGGAGCCATTTACAAGCAAAAGCCTGGATTTGAGTAAAAATGAATTGGTTGAAAAGACTGTTTTACCGGCCAGCCAGCAGGAGATTGATTCCACGGTCCATGTGATGGGCGGGGAAGACTGGGCGGACTGGGTCAACCTGTTAAAGAAAGAAAATCTCTTATCCAAAGATATCCGCACAGTGGCCTACTCCTATATCGGGCCTGAGATGACATATCCGATTTATGCGGAGGGCACCATCGGCCAGGCAAAGAGCCATCTATATCATACGGCGGTTCAATTAAGCGCCCAGGGCATTCCCGCCTGTGTTTCAGTCAATAAAGCAATCGTCACTCAATCCAGTTCAGCGATCCCTGTGGTTCCTCTCTATATCTCAATCCTGTATAAAGTTATGAAGGCGACTGGAACCCACGAAAATACCATTGAACAGATGTACCGGCTGTGGAGTGATTACCTTTTATCGGATAACCCTAAAACGGATATACCCCACAGAATCAGATTGGACAATCTGGAAATGCGCAAAGACATACAGGCCAGGGTTTTTGAATACTGGGATAAAGTTACAACTGACAATTTAGAAGAGTATGCTGATATCCAGGGGTATTGGAAGGATTTTTACCAGCTCTTTGGATTTGAATTTGAAAATGTTGACTATGAATTGGATACGCCGTTGGATGCTCTGATATAGGTGGGGAATATGGACGCTGCATTAGTTCTAAGAACCAGATTTGACCGGAATGAAGTAATACAGGATCAGGAGATCCACTCAGTGCTGACGCAGTCCCGGATTGTTCAAAAGCTGACCAGTGATTATGAGGAAAATGCATTTTTCAACATTTTCCGGCTGATGTGTTTATCTGAGATTCCATATGCCGGACGGCTGGATTACACCCGGAAGGTTCTTGCCTTTGTCTCCAGCCATTTATCCTTGCCTGAAGGATTTTCCTATACAGGCCATGTGGACGGCATTGTGCCGTGCTACAACGCAATGCTGCTGGAGGCATATACCAGATTGGATATGGCAGCTTCCAGGGAAGCGCAGAATGCTTTGAACTGGGTGAAGCAGTACCAGGTATTTGAGCGGAATCAGGTTACCGCATGGAAACATGGCGGCATCTGCAGGCATGGCGGCTGTATGCGTGCTGTGCCTTGTTATATCGGCATTGGAAAAACGGTGAGAGCATTGATCACGTATGCGGAATTTACCAAACACGCAGACCGGGAAGTGGAAGAACTGATTGAGAAGGGGACCGGCTACATGCTGAGGCACAACATGTACCAGCGCCTGTCTAACCGCACTCCCATCAGCGCCCATATCACCGATATCATGTTTCCACAGGCGTATATGCTGACTGCAGCTGATCTGGTGTATATCGCAGGCAAACAGCGGCTATGGGGGGATGCCCGGACCATCGGGTTAAAAGAACTGCTGGATAGTAAGGCCTGTGCCAAGGACAGCTGGAAGATTGATTACATTTATGGTCATAAAGGGTATAAAGCCTTTGACAGCAAGCGGAAGGCGTCGGAGTGGGTGGATTATATGTTTCATTTAAGCCTGTATGGCCCGGCCATACAATTACAGGAGATTAATTATGGATCATAGCGGAGTGCTGCTTTCAAACCTGGATCAGGTGCATACTACCGAGATGGGGGCTGACAGAATCAGAAACAATCTTGGGTTAGACACAGATGACGTAGTCTCATGGTGTATAGAAAAGATATCTGAAGCCGGCTGCCATATTACAAGGAAGGGTAAAAACTGGTATGCAGAGACAGATGGCTGTATTATAACGGTGAATGCATCCAGCTATACAATTATAACGGCCCATAGATCATAATTCAGACAGGAGAACCATTTGAAAAAAACGGAGAATGAAAAAAATAAATCCCAAAACCATTTATCAAGCGGCATATCGTTGGGGCTGTGCCTGGGCGTAGCCTGCGGTATCATTTTTGACAATCTGGCATTGGGCATTGGGCTGGGTTTATGTTTTGGCACAGCCTATGGAACGGCTGTTCAAAAGAAAAAGGATGACAAGGATAAGGAGCAGGATAAATGAATTCCATGAATTCCCTTTGCCTGCAGTCTAAGCCGCCAGAGATGGCGGCTGTTATTATAAGTAGTAAAATGCAGAAAGCCATTTTTTCTAACCGTACTTTAACCTTGGATTTTGTATAATCAACCTGTGATCACGTATCAGCAACTTCAAAAACATGATATAACAGGAGGTAAGAACTATGATGAAACACAGAACAATAACGACCCTGGCGATTGCCGCCGTGGCAACCACGGCTATTGGATTTACCGCTTTTGCAGCAGCTGAGAAACAGGCCGCATACACCGTGACAATAAAAAATGCGGAGGACGGCAGAGAGATTCCCATGTCTGAACTGAAAACCGATGAAAACGGAGTACAGTTCTATGAGACAGAGGATGGGGTGATGATATCCATTGTGAATTCAGATTCCGCTGACAGCCAGGTGAAGAAGCTGCCGCAGAAAAAGGATGAAAAGGGCAATACTTATATTGAGATGGAGGATGGAAGCAGGGTCTATGTGACCCAGTCCAACAGCGCCTCTGTGGATTAATCAAGGGATTTAAACGGATGAGTATGAAAGGAAGTAAGGCGCGATGAAGCTTTTAATTGTCGAGGATGAGGAAGATATGCGGGATGCACTATGCTATGGTCTGCGCAGACACGGATACGCCGTGGACTCTGCGGGTGACGGCGCAGAAGCGGCGGAGCTGTGTGACATCAATTGCTATGACCTGGTGGTACTTGATCTGAATCTCCCCGGCATGGACGGTATGGAGGTGCTCAGACATATACAGGCATTGAAGGAACCTGTTAAAGTATTGATCCTCTCGGCCAGGTCGGAGCTCACGGACAAGATAGCCGGACTGGACGGCGGGGCTAGCGATTATCTGACAAAGCCCTTCCACTTTCAGGAGCTGGAAGCCCGCATCCGCATGCTGCTCCGGCGCTCCTTTACCCAGACGGAGACTGCCCTCACATGGGGCGGTCTGTGTCTGGATACAAATGCCAGGACAGCGGCCTATGACGGCAGTCCACTGGAATTGACCATGCGGGAATTCGCCATATTGGAATACCTGATGATCCACATGGGCAGGCCCGTCAGCGCGGAGGAATTGATGGAGCACGTGTGGGACAGCGAGGCAGATCCATTTTCCAACCAGATCAAGGTGTATATCAGTGTGATCCGGCGCAAGCTCCAGGCAGTGACTGAGGAAGAGATCATCAGGAACATCCGGGGAGCCGGTTATCTGATCAGCAGGGAGGACGGGGAATGTTGAAAAAAATATCGCTTCGTATGCGCCTGACCCTTTTGTCAGCCGCTGTGATGGCAATTGTGGCGGTCATGCTGACCGGTATGTTCCTGGTGGGGGCCGACCATATATTTGTGCGCAGCCTGCAGCATGAAATTGCGGGCCAATCCGGTAAATATGATGTTGTGCTGTCCAGTTCAGTGGTCAGCGACACAGATGATGGGGAAATCACCTTTACCATAAAACAGGCGGGGAATAAATTTAACGTCTGGGGGATTGCAGGGCTGGTGCTGATGCTGGTTCTCGGAACCCTGGCAGCCTGGCTGATGGCGGGAAGGGCCTTAAAACCGCTGATGGAACTAACAAATACCATAGAGGAGATAAACGGCAATGATCTGTCCCGCCGCGTTGAGGTCCTGGACAGCCAGGATGAGATCAGCCAGCTGGCCAGCTCCTTTAACGGCATGATGGATAAGGTAAGCGCCTCCTTTGACCGGCAGAAGCGTTTCTCCGCCAGCGCGGCCCATGAACTGAAGACCCCTCTGTCCACCATCCTGGTGAATCTGGATGTGCTGAATCTGGAGGAAAATCCTCCGGCCGGCCGGGTGGAGAAGGTCCTGTCAATTGTCAGGGCCAACACAGACCGGATGATCCGCCTGGTGGATGATCTGTTCCGGCTGACAGCTGAGAAAAGCAGTGAAATGTGTGAGGCAGTGCCGCTGGAGGAGCTGTTTGCAGAGATCCTGGAAGATCTGGCCCCTCAGATAGAGCACAAACAGCTGACTGTCTCAGTCCGGCCCATGCCGGAGATCACACTCACGGGCAGCCGCGTCATGATCTGCCGGGCATTGAGCAATCTGATTGAAAATGCGGCAAAGTACAGCCAGGAGCGCGGTTCGGTCTCCATATCGGCGGAAGACCAGGACGGCCAGATCACTGTAAAAATAGCGGATACGGGAATTGGAATCCCGGAAGAAGAACTGGGCCGCATCTTTGACCCCTTCTACAGGGT
>URUZ01000062.1 GCA_900551225.1 uncultured Clostridium sp. | reverse complement strand
ACACCTCCAAGCGCCAGGAGATGAAGGAACTGATCCGGCAGCTGAGACAGACGAGTCCCTGTGTGGAGGCCAACATTATGAAAAGCGTGGAGAACATCAACCTGGACGCCTGCATTGGGTATGTGAGCCACGGTGTCCGCCACCATTTCCTGGAAGAATATGACAAGTAATACATTGCTTTGAAATTGATACACGCCCCTGCATATTTCACCTGCCTTTCGCATAGATATCTTTAAAGGACTATGAGAAACGGCAGGTGTATTTATGGAATTAATTAAAAAACAGATACATATGAACCAATTTAAGGGAAACGTAACCACCCAGATTACCCTGGATGATGATTTCATTGTGCCCGACACCATGGACGATATGGCTCAGGTCATGCTGGATACGGGAGAGATTCAGATTGAATCCATCAAAAATCAGGGAGATAAGGTGGCGGTAAAAGGCAAACTGGAATTCCAGGTGCTCTACCGCAGAGACGGCGGCGGCCTTCAGACATTGGGGGGGAATATTCCCTTTGATGAGGTGATCAATGTGGCGGAGCTGGAGGAGAAGGACTACATCGGGCTGAACTGGATGCTGGAGGACCTGAATGCGGAGATGATCAATTCCCGGAAATTGGGGGTTCAGGCCATCGTCACCCTGCAGGTGCGGGTGGAGACACTGCGCGATGTGGAAGCTGCGGTAGATGTGGACATGGGAACCAACGGCTACGCTGTCACCGCGCCCGGGGAGGCCCAGGGTCCGGCACAGCTGGAGACCCTGAAACGCACGGTCAGCGTGGCGGCCATCGCAGTGCGCCGCAAGGATACATACCGCATGAAGGAGGAGATCTCCCTCACCGGCGGAAAGCCCAATATCGGCCGTCTGCTGTGGCGGGAGATGAAGCTGCGTGACATTACCACCAAGCCTCTGGACGGGAAGCTGCACCTGGATGGGGATCTGAATGTGTTCGCCATCTATCAGGCGGAGGATGAGAACATGCCGGTCCAGTGGATGGAGGAGACCATCCCCTTCTCAGGCGATCTGGATCTGGGGGAAGCGGTGGAGGAGATGATTCCCATGGTCACCGTGCGCCTGGCCCACAAGGACCTGGAACCCAAGCCTGACTATGACGGAGAGATGCGGGAGCTGGACGTGGACGCTGTGCTGGAGCTGGATATCAAGCTCTACCAGGAGCAGGAGGTGGAGCTGTTAAGCGACATGTACTCCACCAGCCGTGAGGTGGAGCTGGAGCGGTCCAAGGCCTGTTTTGACCAGATGTTAACGAAAAATGTCTGCAAATGCAAGGTTTCCGAGAAACTGGATCTGCCCCAGGCGGAGCGGATACTCCAGATCTGCCACAACGAGGGCACAATCAAGCTGGATGATGTGGAGATCGGGGAGGACAATATCCAGATCGACGGCGTGCTGGAGGTAAGCCTTCTGTACCTCACCAGCGACGACGCCTCCCCCGTACAGGCGGCTGTAGAGCAGGTGCCCTTCCACTGTACCGCGGAAGCCAGAGGGATCACCAGTGACAGCGTCTACCAGCTGAACACCGGCCTGGAACAGCTGACGGCTGTGATGATGGGCGGGGACACTGTGGAGGTCAAGGCCACCATTTCCCTGGATTTCCTGGTGCTTCAGCCGGTCTGTGAGCCTGTGATCACAGGCGCCCAGGTGCAGCCCATGGATCTGCAGAAGCTGCAGCAGCTCCCCGGCATCGTGGGATACATTGTGCAGCCTGACGACACGCTGTGGAACGTTGCCAAGAAATTCCACACCACGGTGGGCAACATTATCTCCACCAACGAGCTGGCAGATGACAAGGTAAAGAGCGGAACCCGCCTGCTCTTAGTAAAAGAAATCGCCCAGGCATGAGACGGCCCGGGCGCGTGAAAGAGGCTGACGGCAGCAGATTATGCCGTCGGCCTCTTTCATATGTGCGCTATTGCAATCTGAGTCAATAGATGCTAAATTAGTGATAGATTGAATAAAAATGCCGCTCTGACACCGGGCGGCTAAACGTACAGGAGGATTAGTTATATGAAGATCGTAGTTTTAGAGCCATTGGGAGTCAAGGCAGAGTACATTGAACAGCTGGCGGAGGGTCTGAAGGCTGCGGGCCATGAATTTGTCTATCACACCGAGAAGGTGACAGATACCCCGGTTCTGATCAGCCGCGGCAAAGATGCGGACATCCTGGTGGTTGCCAATATGCCTTTAAAGGGAGAGGTCATTGAGGGCTGTCCCAAGGTGAAATATATTGCAGTTGCATTTACAGGCGTGGATCATGTGGATCTGGAGACCTGTAAAAAGAGAGGGATTGCTGTCAGCAACGCCGCCGGCTATTCCACCAACGCTGTTGCGGAGCTGGTGTTCGGCCTGGCCATTGGCCTGTACCGCAGCATTCCGGCCTGTGACGGACGCTCCAGAACCGGCGGCACTAAGGACGGCCTGGTAGGTCCGGAGCTGAACGGCAAGACCATGGGGATCGTGGGAACAGGAGCCATCGGACGCCGTGTGGCGGCCATCGCCGCGGCCTTCGGCTGCAAGCTTCTGGCCTACAGCCGCAGCAAAAAGGCTGAACTGGTAGATCTGGGCGTATCCTACGTATCTCTGGAGGAGCTGATGGAGCGCAGTGATATTGTGTCCCTCCACGTTCCGGTAACCCCTGAGACCAAGGGCCTGATCAGCCGGGAAATGCTGGCCCGCATGAAGAAGAACGCCATTCTGATCAACACTGCCAGAGGCCCGGTGGTGGACAACCAGGCGCTGGCAGAGGCGCTCTGCAGCCATCAGATCGCCGGCGCCGGCATCGATGTGTTTGACATGGAGCCGCCCATCCCCGCGGACTATCCGCTGCTGGGCGCTCCGGGCACTATCCTGACTCCCCATGTGGCCTTCGCAACCCAGGAAGCCATGGAGATCCGCGCGGACATCACGGTATCCAACATTGAGCACTGGCTGGCCGGGGATCAGATCAACGTGATTCTGTAAGGCCGGACGCTCTGTTTTGGAGCTGTTTCCCGGGCAGAAAGGAGCTGTTTTATATGGATGAGAAATTAGAGCAGTTAAAACAGTGGATTGACGGCAGCAGCAACATTGTGTTCTTCGGCGGGGCAGGCGTCTCCACCGAGAGCGGCATACCGGATTTCCGCAGTGTGGACGGCCTGTACAACCAGCAGTATGACTATCCGCCGGAAACGATTATCAGCCACAGCTTTTACATGCGCCGCCCCGAAGAATTTTACCGGTTCTACAAGGACCGGATGCTGTTTCCCGAGGCTCAGCCCAATGCGGCCCACAAGGCCCTGGCGGCTCTGGAGAGCCAGGGGAAATTAAAGGCAGTCATCACCCAGAACATCGACGGACTCCACCAGGCGGCGGGCAGCAGGGAGGTTATGGAGCTTCACGGCTCCGTCCACCGCAGCTACTGCGTCCGCTGCGGCAAGTTCCACAGCCTGGACTATGTGGTACACAGCCAGGGCGTGCCCCGCTGTGACTGCGGCGGTGTGATCAAGCCAGATGTGGTCCTTTATGAAGAAGGGCTGGACAGCCGGATTCTGCAGAAGTCCATTGACTACATCCGGGCCGCCGATGTGCTGATCATAGGGGGGACATCCCTGGTGGTCTACCCTGCCGCAGGTCTGATCGACTACTACCGGGGCAGCAAGCTGGTGCTGATCAACAAATCAGCCACAGCCAGGGACTCCCAGGCAGATTTAATCATCAGCGGAAATATCGGACAGGTTCTGGGGACAGTGACCGGAATCCTATAGGGCAGGCATTTAAGGCAGGCATCTAGGGCAGGCATCTAAGACAGGCATTTAGGATAGGCATATATGACAGAAAGCAGGTAAAGCATGTATACAGCAGCAGAAGACAGATACGAAGCCATGGAGTACAGGCGCAGCGGAAGAAGCGGAGTGCTCCTTCCACGGATTTCCCTGGGCCTGTGGCAGAATTTCGGCCTTGAAAAGCCGCTCTCAGAGCAGAAGGAGATCCTCTGCGCGGCATTTGACATGGGCATCACCCATTTTGACCTGGCCAACAACTACGGGCATCCGGCCAATGGCATGGCGGAGGAGAATTTCGGGGCAATCCTGCAATCAGACCTGGGCGTGTACCGGGACCAGCTGTTTATCTCCACCAAGGCGGGCTACGATTTCTGGCCCGGCCCCTACGGCAACTGGGGTTCCAGGAAATATCTGACGGCCAGCCTGGATTCCAGCTTAAAACGGATGGGGCTGGACTATGTGGATGTATTTTACCACCACCGCCCTGATCCGGACACGCCTCTTGAAGAGACCATGGGCGCGCTGTCTGATCTTGTGCGCAGGGGTAAGGCCCTGTATGTGGGCATTTCCAACTACCGGGAGCCGGAGGCCAGGGAGGCCATTGCCATCTTAAAGGCCAACAAAACGCCCTGCCTGCTTCACCAGCCCAGGTACAACATGTTTGAGCGCTGGGTGGAGGACGGGCTGTTAACCCTTCTGGATGATGAAGGGGTGGGCTGCATCTGTTTCAGTCCGCTGGCCCAGGGCGCTCTCACCAGCCGGTATTTAGGCGGAATCCCCCAGGGGTCCCGTGCAGCCAGAGAGGGGAACACTGTGGGCGACCGGTATCTGACTGAGGAGAAGCTGGACCAGATCCGGGCGCTGAATGAGATTGCCGCGGCGCGGGGACAGTCTTTGGCCCAGATGGCACTGTCATGGGTCCTGCGCCGCCGGGAGGTTACCTCAGTGCTGGTGGGCGCCAGCAGTACGGCCCAGCTGAAGGACAATGTGAAGGCATTGTCCGGTCCGGCCTTTGAGGCGGATGTGCTTCAGGCCATTGACCGTATTTTGAAATGATTGGAAAGGTGGCTGATGTCTATGAGTGAAAAGCCAAATTACGAGGTTGGAGATATTGTCAAATTGAAAAAGCCCCATCCCTGCGGCAGCTGCCAGTGGGAGATATTGCGGGTGGGAGCGGATTTCCGCCTGAAATGTGAGGGCTGCGGCCACCAAATCATGGTTGCCAGGAAGCTGGTGGAGAAAAACACCCGCGGTCTGACAAAAAAAACGGACAAAGCCCCGTAAATTCCAAAATAATGCTTGCATTTGTCCATCATTTTTGTTACAATAATGAATCGTGACATATTAAATCCTTGCTCCTGTTACTGAAAGCAGGGGCCAGAGACCACAAGGAGGTAAAGCAAGATGAACAAGTATGAATTAACCGTTGTTCTGAATGTGAAGCTGGAAGACGAAGAGCGTACAGCAGCAATCGAAAAGGTAAAAGGTTACATCACCCGTTTCGGTGGCACTGTGACCAACGTAGATGAGTGGGGAAAGAAGAGACTTGCATATGAGATCCAGAAGATGCATGAAGCTTTCTACTATTTCATTCAGTTTGAGTCCGATTCTGTATGCCCTAACGAAGTTGAAGCTCATATTCGTATTATGGAACCAGTGATCAGATACTTATGCGTAAGAACAGAGGCTTAATCACTGCCGCATAAGGAAGTTAAAAAGGAAGAGTGATCGTATGAACAGAGTTATCTTAATGGGAAGATTGACAAGAGACCCAGAAGTCAGATATTCACAGGGCGAGCGTTCCATGGCTATTGCCCGCTATACCCTTGCGGTAGACCGCAGAGGGCGCAGAGGACAGGAAGGCAGCGCAGAGCAGTCAGCTGATTTTATCAACTGTGTTGCGTTTGACCGTGCAGGCGAATTTGCTGAGAAGTATTTCCGTCAAGGTATGAGAGTGCTGGTGTCTGGAAGAATTCAGACTGGTAGCTATGTTAACAAAGACGGTCAGAAAGTATACACCACCGAGGTTATCCTGGATGATCAGGAGTTCGCAGACAGTAAGGGAGGCTCCTCTGACATGGGCGGCGGTTATCAGCAGTCCGCGCCAGCACAGAGACCGGCCCCTGCCAGCGCAATTGGTGATGGGTTTATGAACATTCCTGACGGAGTAGAGGACGAGGGCCTTCCGTTTAACTAGAATGTTCCACTGTTAAATAATAAAGGAGGACAACACCAATGGCATTTAATAAATCAGACAGACCCGATGGGGCTAAGATGAGAAGACCAGGCGGAATGCGCAGAAGAAAAAAAGTATGCGTTTTCTGTGGAGATAAGAACGGCACCATCGATTACAAGGACGTAAACAAATTAAAGAGATACGTATCCGAGAGAGGCAAAATTCTTCCCAGAAGAATTACTGGCAACTGTGCAAAGCACCAGAGAGCGCTGACTGTAGCGATCAAGCGTGCCCGTCACATCGCTCTTATGCCTTATACCTGCGACTAAGCAGAACTGACGTAAGATCTGAAGAACCCTGTACTGAGGTATGGGGTTCTTTTTTTATTTTAAATTATAGAACAAATGTTCGGAAAAATACTTTATGAAATTTTAACAAAAAGTGAAAAAGTAACCAGTTTGTAACCATGGCTGCCTATAATAGTAAACATAGGGAATAGTTTGAGCGAGATTTAGATATAAAGATTAATTGAGGAGGATTTTTCATGAGGAGAAGGTACGGCTTAGGGAAACGGTTTATGCCGGTTATTTTGTCGGCAGCTTTGACAATTTCGAATATTAATGGCATCATGCTGCAGGCATTTGCAGCAGATAATATGAAACCGGTGGTTTCGATCCAGAGCGAATATTTAAAGGAAGAGGCGCTGGAAGCCCTGGAGAGCGGAATGCCCTTAGCAGAAGGCGATTACAGCTTTATAAATGTGGACGGCGAGGAATCAGGTGAGTACGCAAGGCTGTTTGAGGGCGATGTGTATGAGATCTTTCCGCGTTATACTGTTGCGCAGAGTGAGCCAGGCGCTAAATTAAAGGTATTTGTGACGGATGAAAAGGTGATCTTTCTGTTCGAGAATCATTCCAGAGATGATATCAAATTCTGGGCCAAGGTTGACAACCAATATGTTAATTCCAGTGTTGTGGTGAAGCCATACGTGGCATCAGAGTTCGGTCAGGACAAGGAAAAGGAAGCAGAAGCAATTGATCTGCCAATTGAAAATGGTGTTCCCGGCAACGGAGAGACTAAGCCTGGCGGTGAAACCGGACTGCCGGACGGGGGGGGGGGTATAACATTACCTGAGGAAGGAACCGGGACACCGGAAGAGGGTAATGGGAGTACCGAAGAAGGCAGTGGAAGTGCCGGAGAGGGGAGCGGTAATACCTCAGAGGATAATGGAACTGCGGGAGAAGGCAGCGGTAGCACTTCAGAAGACAACGGAACAGCCGGAGAAGGCAGCGGAAATAGTTCAGAAGACAACGGAACAGCCGAAGAAGGCAGCGGAAACGGCGCAGAAGGCAGCGGTAGCAGCTCAGAAGGCAACGGAACTACCTCAGAAGGCAGCGGAACAGCCGGAGAAGGCAGTGGCAGCAGCTCAGAAGGCAGCGGTAGCAGCTCAGATGGAAACGGAACTACCTCAGAAGGCAGCGGAACAGCCGGAGAAGGCAGCGGCAGCAGCTCAGAAGGCAACGGAACTACTTCAGAAGGCAGCGGCAGCACCTCAGAAGGCAACAGCAGCACTTCGGATAACAGCACCGGCAACAGCTCCGATGACGGAGGCAGCAGCGCAGACCATTCAGAGACAGCAACAGCTTTAAGTATCTCCTATCACGAGGTACAGAGGGTAACCGCCCCTAATATTGGAACAGCTTCAGAAGCTGCTCCTGCCGTTGGCAGCGGTTCAGAAGCAGACAGAGCAGTGAACATGGCGTCGGAGATTGACACTTCCGACCTGCCCACAGGGGCATGGAGCCTGGTGGCAGTGGACGGCGAATATACAGCGAGAGCGTATGTAACCACATTTGCAGCCTTAAACATTGATTTAGGTACAGAGAATGAAGTCGGTGTAAAGATTGAGGGTGGGACCATTTCCTATTCCACAGTCATTCAGGCAGTCGAGGCCGCCGAAGACGGCGACACCCTGCTGATCAGCGGCCGCGTAAAATGGGGATATGACACAGAGAACTGGCCAGAGGGCAGATTGACCCTTAAGGGAACCGGGTCTGACCCCAGGATCATGCTCAACGGCGCATATGCCGACAGCACAGGCGAGCCTCATAAGACATACATGGGCTGCGACGTGACCTTCCAGGATGTGACGCTGGAGACCACATCGGATATGAACTATCTCTTTGCCAACGGACACAGGCTGGAGATTGCAGAGAGCGTGGAGTTTGAGTGCAACGGTACAGTTGACAGCGGGGAGACTGCCAGCGGTGGTGCTTTAACCGTAGTGGGTGGCTCTGACGAGGAAGAAGTAGAGAATACCCAGCTGGTTCTAAATGGTGGTAAATACACGTTTGTAATCGGCGGCGGCTTCTGCCAGGATGTAACGGGCAGCACAGAGGTTTCTGTCAGTGCCAATATCAATGGAACACCCTATATCATCGGCGGCAGCTTCAGAGGAAACGTAGGCGGCGATGTGACTATGGACATCAACTGCGGCAATACCATGAGCGTGACCGGCGGAAGCTATAAGGGAAATGTAGAAGGCAGCACGGATATTTACGTAAACAGTAAGATGTTCCTTGGCGATGTCAGCGGCGGAAGTGCCCTGGGCCATGTAGGAGGGGATACCCAGCTGACAATAGGCGAGAACGCGGAGATTTCTTCCGGAAGTGCGTATGGCGGCAGCCTTGTTAAAACACCGGATTTAACGGTGGGCGGCAATTCGCAGTATTATCCCACCCAGTTTGATGAAGACAACAACGGAATGACTGCCTCAGATGTATATGTCGGCGGAAGCTCCAAACTGATCATGAACGGCACCAGTAACGGCGATGTCTACGGCGGAGGCCAAGGCCCCACCGGCAGCCAGGAGAACCCGGGCAGCACCTATTTGGAAATCAACGGAACAGTTAACGCAGCCACCGGGACAAAGGGCGTATTCGGCGGCGGAGCAGACGGCGGCGATGTGTATGGAGACACACACCTGGTAATCGGATCACAGGCTGATGTACAAAGCCGGGTATCCGGCGGCCGCCTGTGGGGCGGTCTGGCAGTGGGCGGCGGAAATATGAGCAGCGTCCAGGGGGATACCTATGTAACCCTGAACAGTCCTGTGGGTTCCCCGGGCAGCGGCGGTTTGGTACTTGGAGCCGGTTACAGAGGTTCCCGTGGCACCAACCCTGAGGTAGTGGGAACATCCCATGTCACAGTCAATGCAGCGCCCTACCCATGTGAGGGAGACTATGAATGGCACTATTATATGGGTATCCCAGAGCTGAACTCCCCATACGGCGTATATGGCGGCGGTTTCAACTATGAGGGCAACGAGAGCACAGAGATCATTGTAAATGCCGACATGGGGTCAGTCCCTGTATATGGCGGCGGTTTCCTTCAGAACAACGGCGGAAACACCAGCATTATAGTCAACGGCAGCGCAGACGCGGTGTACGGCGGCGGCAATGACTCCGGTCTGGAAGCTGGAGTGACAGGCGGAAATGCTGTCATCACTTTAGCCGATTCCGGTCAGGTGAAGGATATCTATGGCTACGAGCTGAGCGAAGTAGGCAGCGATATTGTGAAAAGCGTTGGGGGAACTTCAACTGTAATCTTTGACGGCAATGGAACCGCGTCTGCGCCCAACAGCAGCGTCAACCGTGTAATCAATGCGGACACCATGACAGTAACCAACAGTTCCCATGTAAATCTGGTGAATGAGGAGGATTACAGCCAGCTGGTGAATGTCACCAACCTGACGGTCAGCCAGGGCGCTGTACTGAGGTTAAATGCCAGCCAGCACATTCTGGGCAGTTACATGGGCGGAGCGGACCAGCCTTCCCAGGGAACCCTTGGAATCGCAGCTGGAAGTAAGCTGATTGTGGATGGCGGAGCAGCCGGAAGCACATCGCTGGATATCATGGAGACAGAGGGGAATGAGGCCCTGCTGCATCAGGTATATATAGCAGCCATGCAGGGAAGCCAGGGCGGAAGCTTTACCTGGAGTGATTCACAGTACCGTTTTGACCTGGCACAGAACCAGACCCTTTTAAGCACAGAGAATGCGAACCTGACAGAAGCAGAGCTTGCAGCGCTGGGAACCGCGCCTGAAGGCGGAGCTGACAAATGGTGGCTTGTGAAGGCCACTGAGCAGCCGCCGGTAGATCCAGATCCCGACCCAACACCAGATCCCGACCCAACACCAGACCCCGACCCGACTCCGGATCCGGCTCCAAATCCAGATCCCGCGCCGGATAACCGGCCAAGCGGTGGCGGTGGCGGCGGAAACGGCGGCGGCCCCAACACCAGCAATGACAATTACGTTGACGACGGCCCAGGCGCCGTAACCATAGAACAGGGCCCCGTACCACTGGCGAATTTGCCCGAGGGACTTCCGGTAGGTCCAACCACCATACTGGACGATGAAGTACCGCTGGCAGGCCTTCCAAAGACAGGCCGCCAGATCTCCGGCTACGGAATTACAATGATCCTGTCGGGACTTCTGTTAACAGCCTATCAGCTGCTGAGCATCAGGAAAAAAGAGGACAATTAAGTAAGCAGTAGTTGCCCTGAAAGTTGACAAATGTTTCCGCCCGGCGTATAATCCCCCGTGGACCAAAACATGTTTACCAACATGTAACAGGGCCTGTTTGAAAATTCATTCCCGCCATGCGCACAGCCGGTGGAAAGCAATGATCGAACGCGGCCCAGGAATCCAAGGGAGGAATAGACCATGGCAAGACCAAAAAGAACAGCAGCAGTCCAGACAAAGGCACCGGCCCCTCAGCCGGAAGCCGACAAGACTGTGGTTGTGGAGTACGCAGGGAAACAGATCAAGGCAAAGGAAGTGCTGGCCCAAGCGGAGTCCGCTTTCAAGGCAGCCCGCAGCGGCGAGGAGATCAGGACCATTGAGCTGTATATCTCTGTAGAACAGAATGCGGCTTACTATGTGGTGAACGGCGAGAGCAACGAGGATTTTAAAATCCAGCTGTAGGTCCACATCAAGGTTTTTACAACGCAATCAATAAACACCCGGACTACCGGGATGACCTGTCAATAACAGGGACATCTCCGGCAGCCCGGGTGTTTTTGAATTACATCCAAAGAACGGTCTATGCGTATTTGTAAACCGCCTTGTATTTCCGCCTGAAGTACAGGCACAGCAGGGTGCTTCCCAACTCCGCCACCGGGATGGCCAGCCAGACTCCGTCGATGCCCAGCAGGACAGGGAATACCAGCAGGCTGGTGACAATCAGGCCAAAGGTGCGCACAAAGGAGATGACAGCGGAAATCTTGCCGTCGGACAGCGCTGTAAACAGTGCGGAGGAGAAAATATTCAGCCCTGAGAACAGGAAACCCACTGCAAAGATGGTAAAGCCGTGGCTGGCCAGTCCGTAGACCGCGCTGTCCCTTTTGGCAAAGATACTCACCACCTGATCCCCCGCAAGCTGGGCGAAGAGGAACACTGTGACAGAGGTCACTGCCATAAAGATGATGGAGGTCTTAAACACCTGTTTCAGCTGCCTGTGGTTCTGGCTGCCGTAGTTATAGCTGATGACCGGGGAAACGCCCTGGGAAAATCCCATGTACATGGCATTCAGCAAAAATTCCGAATACTGGATAATGGTGATGGCTGCCACGCCATCCTCCCCCGCAAAGCTCATCATAATCCGGTTAAACAGGAAGGTGATGACTCCCGCGGACAGATTGGTGACCATCTCCGAGGAACCGTTGATACAGGTCTCCCCCAGTTCAGCCTTGTCCAGCGCGGGCCTTACCAGCCACAGGGATTTCCTGGAACAGGCAAAGTAGGTCAGGCTGATCACCGATGGGATGATGTAGCCGGTCACAGTGGCTATGGCAGCGCCCGCAATCCCCATGCCCAGGATGACGATCAGCACATAGTCCAGCACCGCATTGGTAACTCCGGCCAGCAGGGTTAGAAACAGCCCAAAGCCAGGCTTGCCCTCTGTGATAAAATACATCTGGAACAGCATCTGCAGCATCAGGGCAGGGGCAAAGCCCAGCTGCCAGCGCAGGTAAGTAACACAGTCTGCCAGGAGCACATCACTGGCTCCCAGCAGCCTGGCCAGCGGCACGGCAAACAGATTGCCCAGCAGGGCTATGGCCAGGCCAAGACCGATATTCAGACAGATTATGGTGGAGAAGGTGGTCCGGGCGCTGTCGGGCCGGCCTTCCCCCAGCTTTCTGGCTACGATGGCGTTGCTTCCCATGGACAGCATGATGGAGGCGCCCAGCACAATGTTGATGACCGGAAATACTATATTAATAGAAGATAAGGCATTGGTGCTGACGAACCGCGAAACGAACATTCCATCAATAATGGTATAGAGGGATGTAACCATCATCATAATGGTGGTGGGCAGTGCGAACAGCAGCAGCGAACCAAATGTAAATTTTTTTGATAACGAATAACTCATATAAACACTCCTGTATTTCTTGCATTTTTCAGCCGCAGGTATTATGATATGCTATAGGGTAAGCCGATAGTCAAGGAATTTTGGAGGAAAATGAAAGATGGATCAGCGGTCAGAGCTATATTTCACAACCGGAGAATTTGCCGGGATTTTGGGGGTGACGAAGCACACCCTGTTTCACTATGATGAAATAGGCCTGTTTTCTCCGGCCATCAAGGAGGACAACGGCTACCGGTATTATTTTGTATGGCAGATGGACGTGTTTGAGGTGATCCGGGCCTTGCAGAAGCTGGGAATGCCTCTTGGGGAAATCAAGGAGTATATGGAGAACCGCTCGCCCCAGCGTTTCCTGTCCCTGATGGGACAGCAGGAGCAGCGGATTGACCAGGAGATCCGGCGGTTGAAGAACATGAAGAAGTTTATCAGATATGAGATGGAGAACACCGAAGCAGCGCTTAAGACCCCCTTAAACCAACCGCGCATCATCCGCTGCGAGGAGGCCTATCTGCTGGTTTCCGATGTCCATGGCAATGGGGAGAAAAAGCTGGCAGTGGAGATTGCGGAGCACGTGAAGCAGCGGGAGCGGTACATGGCCAGCACCAGCACCGTGGGCACAGTCAGCCTGGGGTCTGATTTAAGCCGGGGAATCTATGACCGCTATGTGCAGGTGTATACCAACCTGGACAGGAATGTTCAGGGCTTAAAGACCCTTAAGCGGCCCGGTGGAGATTTCGTGGAGGTGTGCTATGACGGATACTCAGACGGCATGGAGCGCCCCTACACCCTGATCAGCCGGTTTGCAGAACAGGAAGGGCTGAAGCTGGATGAGGCCTGGTACGAAGATTTCCTGCTGGACGAACTGACTGTGAAGGGGTATGAGAACTACATTACCAGGACAATGGTGAGAATTCTGGAAACGTGATTTCTGGCCTTGACAGGCAGTTATGGGCAGCGGATATATGGATATTGCACCATCCGGATGGCAATGTAGGGGCAAAATGGAAAAAACCTGCATTTTTCACGCATTTCCGTTAAAAATATGAATTGACATTTGACCCATCCAATGTTATAAATAAAACCACACTAACTTACTATGAATAGTGTGGTTTTATCTATGTAGCAAATTAGGAAATTCCTGTAAATCATGTAGGACTCAAGTGTCTGTGCGGAACAGGAGCACCGCTTCACGGGTGTTAACCGGTCCCAGCTGATAGGAGCCGGTCTCCGTGCTGTCCAGCCTTTGGATGGGTACAATCCGGTTCATCTTAAAGGGCCGGTCATGGACGATCTCTATTCCGGCCTGTTCCAGCAGATCCAGATCTTCGCCCTCCTCGTAGTAGCAGTCGAACATGCACAGCCGGTCACTGCCTTCCAGTCCTGTGAGCAGCACATAGTGGCCGCATTCATAGAACATGTGCAGGATCACGGCTCCGCCTTTTAAAAGGGCGTCCAGGATGAGGCTGCCCTCACCCAGATGAACCTGCTCCTGTTCCAGGAAAACGGCCCGCACCGGGAAGCTTCTGGCGGCTCCGTAGTTGCCCAGCCAGCAGCTGATGAAACGGAGAGCCTCGGCCGTGGTTCCGCGGCGGCACGCCCGGCCGGAATCGTCAAAGCTGTCCAGGGAATAGGACATGATGCGCCGGATCAGCTCCGGAGGAAACTCCTCCCTGTCAAACAGGTAGGAAAGTCCATTGATAATGGAAGTTGGCCCGCAGTCATATTCGGAGCGCTGATAATATAAGGGGATTTTCATGGGGTACGCCTCATTTCAAAAGGATAAATGGAACTATTGTGTTAGAACTATACAACCGCCGCAGGCCTTTGTCAAGAAGGTTCGGCAGGCAGTGTGAAAAATTGAACAAGGAGGATATGAAAAAATGAATAAGATGCTTGGGAAAAAGCTTTTATGCCTGGGTCTGACAGCGGCCATGGCCCTGTCCGCAGCGGGCTGCGGCAAGAAGGACGCCGGCCAGAACACGGGTGCTCAGTCCCAGCCGCAGACACAGGCGGCAGCAGGGGAGAAGATCATCAATGTTGGCGTGACCGATACCCTGGGAACCCTGAATCCGCTGCTGATGGACGGCGGAGAAATCAATAAATATTCTACAGGCCTGATGTTCCTGCCTCTGATGGAGCTGGATCAGGATCTGAATTTTGAGGGCATGCTGGCGGATTCCATCACCGCTGAGGATGAGCGCAACTTCCTGGTACACATTGACGACAAGGCCACCTGGTCCGACGGAACTCCGGTGACAGCAGATGACGTGGTGTATACCGCCCTGCGTCTCACCAGCCCGGTGATCGGCAACGCGGCCATGATGTACTATCAGTTCGTTGGAGTCGGCGACGACGGATTCACGGAGCCGGGGGCTGACCACGTGGAGGGGATCACCAAGGTGGATGACAAGACTGTCCGGTTCACCACCAAGCAGCCCATGGCTCTGGCCACATTTATGAACTCCTACGCACGCTACCTGATGACCCTTCCGAAGCATGTGATTGAGAACATCAGCGAGGATAAGCTGGTTTCCGATCCCTGGTTTAACCAGCCTGACGTGGTCAGCGGTCCGTTTAAGGTGACTGCCTTTGACAAGGACCACTACATTTCCTATGAGGCCAACAAGGACTACTGGAAGGGCGCTCCGAAGATCGACAAGCTGAACATCAAGATCGTGGAGGGCAGCCAGCTGTTCGCGGGCCTGAAGTCCGGCGAGATCGACATTACCCAGAACACCATGAGCGCCATTCCCATGGAGGACTATGAGAGCGTTGAGGCCCTGGAAAATGTGATCCCCGTTTACGGTGACCCGGTTACCAACCAGTCCGTGTTTATCCAGACCGGAAATGTTCCGGATGTTAAAGTGCGCCAGGCCATGCTCTGCGCCATTGACAGAAACCAGATCCTGGATCAGCTGTTAAAGGGACACGGCGAGGTGGTGGACGGCTTCCTGTCCTCGGCAAGCCCCTATTTTGACGATTCCATCACCCCGGTCTCCTATGACCCGGAGCGGGCCAAGAGCCTGCTGGCCGAGGCCAACTGGGATTCGTCCAAGGTTTTAAAATTCTATATTAACTCCGGCGACAGCACCTTTGTCAACGCGGCCTCCGTGATCGTGGCCCAGTGGGCAGCGGTGGGAATCAAGGCGGAGATCCAGACCGTGGATTTTGCCACCCTGATGGATACTGCCACAAGCCGTGATTATGACATTCTGGCAGTGCAGTACACCTACGCCCCCGTTGACCCCTATGCGGATGTGGACTGGCTGATCAACAAAGAAGGCAGCTGGACCGGCTACAACAGCGAGGAAGTGAACCAGGCCCTCTCCAAGGTGCAGGTGACCAATGACAAGGATGATACAACTGCGCTGTACTCTGTGGTGGATCAGCATGTCCAGGAGGACGTTCCCATGTTCTCCGCATATGTGATCAGCTCCCTGGGCGCGGTCAACAAGCGGGTGAGCGGCGCCACGCCCTCTGTTTACGGCTTCTTCAACCATGTAGAACAGTGGGATGTAACACAATAGAGTAAGACTGGGAATACGCACACTCCCGGGAAGCGGTCCTTTAACAAAGGATCGCTTTCTGGGTGTCCTTATATACAGATAAATAAAGAAAGAGGAAGAGAAATGCCCCATATCCTGGAAGTAAATGGATTAACAACAGTATTTGACGGTGACGGAGGCCGCGTGACCAGCGCTGACGCCATCAGCTTCAGCGTGGACCCCGGAGAGATCGTCTGCGTGGTGGGCGAGTCCGGCTGCGGTAAGAGCGTCACCTCCCTGTCCATCATGGGCCTTCTGGGCCGGGGCGGCCGGGTGGAGGCGGGAAGCGCCTTCTTCGAGGGCCGCGATCTGTTCTCAATGTCGGAGAAGGAGCTGGATCAGATTCGCGGGGATGCGGTAACCATGATATTCCAGGACCCTCTGACCTCGTTAAACCCGGTATTTACCATTGGCCGGCAGATCACTGAGAGCATCCGCACCCACATGCATCTGAACAAAGAAGAGTCCTTTAAACGGGCGGTGTCCATCCTGGAGCGGATCGGGATGCCTGACGCTGCCCAGGCCATGAAGAAATATCCCCATCAGCTGTCGGGCGGTATGCGCCAGCGCGTGATGATTGCCATGGCCCTGTCCTGCAGCCCCAGGCTGCTGATTGCAGACGAGCCGACCACAGCCCTGGATGTGACCATACAGGCCCAGATCATGCAGCTTTTAAAGGAACTGCAGAAGGACATGGGGATGGCGGTGATCCTGATCACCCATGATATAGGCCTGGTGGCCCAGATGGCGGACCGGGTGCTGGTGATGTATGCCGGGCAGATCATCGAGCAGGCGCCGGTCCAGGCCCTGTTTGACGAACCCAGGCATCCCTACACCCAGGCGCTGCTGCGCTCCGTTCCCTCCATACCCCGCCTGAGCGGCACTGAGGAGGAGCAGATGGCTGCCCAGGAGGCGTACAGCGTGCGGCTGGAGTCCATCCGCGGCGTGGTGCCGGAGCAGTATGACCGGATTACAGGCTGCCGTTTTGCCGACCGATGTCCCTACCGGGCCGACCGCTGCGGCGAGCCTCAGGCGGATGTGGACTGCGGGCCGGGCCGCCTGGCAAAATGCTGGAGAGCGGCAGAAGGAGGGATACAGCTATGAGCCGGACAGAGAGTAAACGCTCCCCCCTTCTAGAGGTGGAAAATGTTAAAAAATATTATCCTGTTAAGGGCGGGGTCATCACCCACAAGATCGGTGATGTGAAGGCAGTGGACGGCGTCAGCTTTACCATGTACCAGGGGGAGACGCTGGGACTGGTGGGCGAGTCCGGCTGCGGCAAATCAACCCTTGGCCGCCAGATTGTGGCTTTAGAACGCCCTACATCGGGTAAAATCCTATACGGAGGCAGCGATCTGACAGCCATCAGCTCCAAGCAGATGCGGCCCATCCGCACCAAACTGCAGATGGTGTTCCAGGATTCCTACTCCTCCTTAAATCCCAGGAAGCACATATATGAAATCCTGTCTGAGCCAATGCTCTATCACGGGATTGCCACCAGGGCAACCCTGGATAAGGAACTAGCCCGGCTTCTGGACATGGTGGGACTGCCCTCCAGCGCATTGGGCCGTTATCCCCATGAGTTCTCAGGGGGACAGCGCCAGCGCATTGGCATAGCCAGGGCCATCTCCCTGAAACCGGAGCTGATGGTCTGTGATGAGCCGGTCAGCGCCCTGGATGTATCGATCCAGGCCCAGATCCTGAATCTGCTGCGGGACCTGCAGAGGGAACTGGATCTGACCTGCCTGTTTATCGGCCACGGTCTGGGCGCTGTAAACTATGTCAGCGACCGCATCGCAGTGATGTACCTGGGCAGGATTGTGGAGCTGGCGGAGGCCAAAGAATTGTTCACCAACCCGGTTCACCCCTATTCAAAGGCGCTGTTCCGGGCAGTCCCCATACCTGACCCCAGGGCCAGGGAGGAGGAGATCCCGCTGCTTCAGGGGGAGATCGCGTCCAACACCAATCCGCCCGCGGGCTGCCGTTTCCATCCGCGCTGTCCTTACGCGCAGCCGTTCTGCAGCCAGGCGGAGCCGGAGCTGAAGCCGCTGTCCCCGGGCAGCGGACATCTGGTAGCC
>URUZ01000061.1 GCA_900551225.1 uncultured Clostridium sp. | reverse complement strand
CCGCCATAGCGTTGCATTTCCCGCCATTTTTTTGTATACTATATACTAACTGGGCTTAAAATCCGGCGATAGCGCCGTGAAAGTCCGGAAAGACTTGTATAGATTGACGGGAGGCTGGTTTCGTGGCTGATTCAAATCGTAAGAGGCAGAGCGCACCAAAGAGTACGGGAAAAGGCAGGACAAGTTCTGGTACGGCAAAAAGAGGGAGTACCGGAACCAGAAGGGGCCAGGGAAAATCAACCAAAGCGGAACAGGATATGGGATTTATGAGAGCAGAAGTGGTGATTATCTGCTCTTTTGCTGTGGCAGTGCTTTTGTTTTTAAGCAACTTCCGGCTGTGCGGCGTGGTGGGCGAGGCCCTGCGCGGCGCGCAGCTGGGCGTGTTCGGCATGCTGGGTTTTCTGGTGCCCATTCTGCTGTTTGTGGGGACATGCTTTCATATGTCCAACCAGGGGAATATTTACGCCGCTTTGAAATTGGGAGCGGTGCTTTTGGCGATCCTGACAATCTGCGGGCTGCTGCAGCTGATGTTCGGCAGTGTGCCGGAGGGCGCTAAATGGATGGAGTATTATAAACAGTCTGCAACCACCGGGCAGGGCGGCGGCTGGCTTGGGGGCGTGCTGACCTCCATACTGGTGGTGGCCCTGGGCAGGGCAGGCACTTATCTGGTGCTGTTCGTGGCCCTGATTCTGTGTTTGGTATGCATCACTGAGAGATCCTTTGTGTCCGTTGTGAAGGCCGGCGGCGGCAAAGCCTACAGCTACGCCAGGGAAGATATGGACCGGCGCAAGGAGGTTCATGCCAGAAGGCAGGAGGAGCGCCGCCGGGAGCGGGAGGACCTGCGCCTGCGGGGCGTCAATCTGGATGTGACCAACCTGTCCGATCCCAGGGATCTTCCGGATGTGATGGAGGAGAGCGAGGAGCTTGCGGCGGAGCGTGAAGCAATCCGCAGCGCTGCCTATGACGAAGCCATGGAGGCCATGGGAACGGCCGCCGCTTCGGCAGATCCTGCTAAAAAACGTAAAGCTTCTGTTACAGCTGACGTCTTTACTGGCAATATTGCGATGCCTCCTGAATATAATGATGATGAAGGCCATTTTGACATGGATGATGTGTCTGTGCTGGCGGATTCCATCGAGAGCCACAGACGGACCGGGAAGAAAGATCCCCAGGATGCCTATCTGTTACATAATAGTGAAGATCCGGAGCTGGCGTTCCAGATCCCCAAGGACCACAGGACGCTGCGGGAGATGGAGCTTGGGGAAGGAGAACCATCGAAAACTGCCTATGGAAGCTCCATCCAGTCAGAGGTTCCCTTTGATGAGGATGAGCCTGCCGGCGGATTTGCACCGGAGAAGTATACTGCGGAGGATTATGCCGCTGAGGGCGGGGACTATGAATTCCCGGCAGAGGATGACAGCTCTGATTATGCCCGGGAGGCTGCCCTGGAATTCCAGCCGGATGAGCCGGACCGCGGGCTGATTCAGGAAGACGGGCCTGAGCCAACGCTGGATATGGAACATGAACCGGAAGGCACTTCCGGGGAAGACTATGTGCAGGAGGAGACACCGGAGGGCGTCAACTATGACAGCTTTTTTGTGCCTGAAGAACCGAAGCGGGTGGTAACCGCCTCGGGCAAGGTCTTTGAGACAGAGACAGAGCTGCTGCAGAAGAAGCTTGAGAAGAAACGGGAGACGGCTGTTCAGGCGGATGTGAACGTCCAGGTGGCCCAGGAGATCAAACAGAAGGAAGAGGTGGTGAAGAAGGAGTACATTTACCCGCCCACCAGCCTGCTCAAACGCTCCAACCGGGTCGCGGGCGCATTTGCCCAGAACGAGTACAAGGCCACTGCCATCAAGCTCCAGCAGACACTCCACAACTTCGGCGTGGGCGTGACGGTTACCAACATCAGCTGCGGCCCCGCGGTTACCCGGTACGAGCTGCTGCCGGAGCAGGGGGTTAAGGTCAGCAGGATTGTGGGACTGACCGATGATATCAAGCTGAGCCTGGCTGCGGCGGACATCCGCATCGAGGCCCCGATCCCCGGCAAATCAGCGGTGGGAATCGAGGTGCCCAACAAGGAGAACAACGTTGTTTACCTGAGGGAGCTGCTTGAATCTGATAATTTCAAGGCCCATAAGTCCCGCCTGGCATTTGCGGTGGGCAAGGATATCGGCGGCCAGGTGGTTGTGACGGACATTGCCAAGATGCCCCATCTGCTGATTGCAGGCGCCACCGGTTCCGGTAAATCCGTATGTATCAACACCCTGATTATGAGCATTATCTTTAAGTCCAACCCGGACGATGTGAAGCTGATCATGGTGGACCCCAAGGTGGTGGAGCTCAGTGTTTACAATGGCATCCCCCATCTGCTGATCCCTGTGGTAACGGACCCCAAGAAGGCTTCCGGCGCTTTGAACTGGGCGGTGGCGGAGATGACGGACCGCTACAAGAAATTTGCGGACTGCAATGTGCGTGACTTAAAGGGCTACAATGAACGTGTGGAGAAGATCAAAGACATAGAGGACGATAAGAAGCCGTCTAAGCTGCCTCAGATCGTGATTATCATCGACGAGCTGGCTGACCTGATGATGGTAGCTCCGGGCGAGGTGGAGGAGTCCATCTGCCGCCTGGCGCAGCTGGCCAGAGCGGCCGGCATCCATCTGGTGATTGCCACCCAGAGGCCCTCTGTAAATGTTATCACAGGCCTGATTAAGGCCAACGTGCCGTCCAGAATTGCATTTTCCGTATCCTCGGGCGTGGATTCCCGGACCATCATTGACATGAACGGAGCGGAGAAACTGCTGGGCAAGGGCGACATGCTGTTTTATCCTGCCGGTTTCCCCAAGCCTCAGCGTGTCCAGGGCGCATTTGTGTCCGACGAGGAGGTGGGAAGGGTTGTGGATTTCCTGACAGAACAGGGAATGACGGCCCAGTACAGCCCGGATGTGGAGAGCAGAATAGCAGCTCCCGCGGCTGAGAACGGAGGCGGCAGCGCAGGCGCGGGCAGGGATGAGTATTTCGTCCAGGCGGGCCAGCTGATTATAGACAAGGATAAGGCTTCCATCGGCATGCTGCAGCGCATGTTCAAGATCGGTTTCAACCGGGCGGCCCGGATTATGGACCAGCTGGCTGAGGCAGGCGTGGTGGGGGAGGAAGAAGGCACCAAACCCAGAAAGGTATTAATGAGCCCCGAGGAATTCGAGGAATTCCTGGAGATGGGCAATTAATCAATAAGGCAGTAGTAAACAAGTCCCCGCGTTTCATTCAGGGGAAAATCAAAAAGGAGGACAAGTGGTATGAAGTCGGATATTGAGATTGCACAAGAAGCGGTGATGCTCCCAATCAAGGAGGTAGCTGCCAGTTACAACATTTCTGAAGATGATCTGGAACTGTACGGAAAATACAAGGCCAAGCTGACTGATGACCTCTGGGAGAAAGTAAAGGACCGGCCCGACGGCAAGCTGGTGCTTGTAACCGCCATCAATCCCACGCCTGCAGGGGAGGGGAAGACCACCACCACAGTGGGACTGGGAGAAGCCTTCGGCGTCATGGGCAGGAATGCCATCATCGCCCTGAGAGAACCGTCCCTGGGCCCGTGTTTTGGCGTCAAGGGAGGCGCTGCCGGCGGCGGATACGCCCAGGTTGTGCCCATGGAAGATCTGAATCTGCATTTTACCGGCGATTTTCATGCCATAACCTCTGCCAACAACCTGCTGGCAGCCCTTCTTGACAACCACATCCAGCAGGGCAATGCCTTAGGCATCGATCCGCGCCAGATTCTGTGGAAACGCTGTGAGGATATGAATGACCGCGCGCTGCGCAATATTGTCATCGGCCTGGGCGCCAAGGCCGACGGCATGGTCCGGGAGGACCATTTTGTCATCACCGTGGCCTCCGAGATCATGGCCATCCTCTGCCTGTCAAATGATATGAAGGACTTAAGGGAGCGCCTGGGCCGTGTGATCGTGGCATACAGCTTTGCCGGGGAGCCGGTGACAGCCGCTGACCTAAAGGCAGTGGGTTCCATGGCAGCCCTGTTAAAGGATGCTTTAAAGCCCAATCTGATCCAGACTCTGGAACACACCGGCGTTTTGGTTCACGGCGGCCCCTTTGCCAATATCGCCCATGGCTGCAACAGCGTGAGAGCCACCAAGACAGCGTTAAAGCTGGCGGATATCGTGGTGACGGAGGCCGGCTTCGGCGCTGACTTAGGCGCAGAGAAATTTATGGATATCAAATGCCGCAAGGCTGGGCTGAAACCCGATGCAGTGGTTCTGGTAGCCACTGTGAGAGCCCTCAAATACAACGGAGGCGTGCCCAAGGACCGCCTGGGCGAGGAGAATTTAGACGCCTTGAAGCGGGGCATTGTGAATCTGGAGAAGCACATTGAGAACATCCAGAAGTTCGGCGTTCCTGTAATTGTGACTCTGAATTCCTTCACCTCCGACACGGAAGCTGAATATGCTTATATCAAGCATTTCTGTGAGGAGAGAAGCTGCGAGTTCGCATTGTCCGAGGTCTGGGCCAAGGGCGGCGAGGGCGGAGTAGCCCTGGCAAAGAAGGTGCTGGAATCTCTGGAGAGGAGACCGAGCAGCTTTAAACCCCTGTATCCAGATGATATGGCGCTTAAGGATAAGATCGCCGCGGTGGCCACGGAGATCTATGGAGCAGACGGCGTTACATACGCTCCCGCAGCGGATAAGGCATTAAAGCGCATCACGGAAATGGGCTTTGGCGATCTTCCGGTTTGCATGGCTAAAACCCAGTATTCCCTGTCTGACGACCAGACAAAGCTGGGACGTCCCACCGGTTTCTCCATCAATGTGCGTGACGCCTATGTGTCCGCAGGCGCAGGCTTTGTGGTGGCCCTCACAGGTTCCATCATGACCATGCCCGGCCTGCCGAAGAAGCCGGCTGCGGAGAGCATCGATGTGGATGAGAATGGCCGGATTACCGGACTGTTTTAACAAAATAAGCGAGGATCCCCCACCTCTACAGGTGGAGGGAGGAATCGTCAAAAAGAAGTATAGCGGCAGTAGCGGGTATATATCCCCACTGACATGAGGCAAGACTATCCGTCACCGGATAAAAGGCAGCAACGCTGCCGTATCATTATGAACGATATATGGGCTCATAATGTGGATTTAAAAAGGAAAGAGGACTTCAAGTATGGTATTGAGAGAGTGGCTGGAAGGCCTGAATTATGAACTGCTTCAGGGCAGCCTGGATGCGCAGGTGGAAGATATCTCCTACGATTCCAGAAAGGCGAAGCCGGGAGACGTGTTCGTCTGCATGACTGGGACCAGGGTGGATTCACATATGTTTATTCACCAGGTGGAGGAAGCCGGCGTCCGCGTGCTTGTGACAGAGCGCCCGTTAAATGAACTGCTGAAGCCGGTGGAACCGGATTCCACGGTGATCAAGGTGGAGGACGGCCGCCGCGCGCTGGCGCTGCTGGCCGCAGCCAGGTTTGGCCGTCCCGCAGACAAGATGATCACCATCGGCGTCACCGGAACCAAGGGCAAGACCACCACCACCCACATGATCAAGGCCATATTGGAAGCGGCCGGAAAAAAGGTGGGGATGATCGGAACCAACGGCACTGTGATCGGCAGTCAGGTGACCCCGAATCTGAATACCACGCCGGAGTCCTACCAGCTCCACCAGGCATTTGCCAGGATGGTGGAGGAGGGCTGTGAATACATGATTATGGAGGTGTCCTCCCAGGGCGTGAAGATGCGCCGGACAGACGGATTGTTCTTCGACTACGGCGTATTTACCAACATTTCCCCGGATCACATCGGTCCTGATGAGCACGCGGATTTTGCGGAGTACCTCTACTTTAAATCCCGCCTGATGACCATGTGCAGGGTGGGGCTGGTGAACCGGGCCGATGAGCATTTTGAAGGCATTGTAAAGGATGCCACCTGCCGCCTGTACACCTACTGTGTGGCGGAGGAGGGCGCTGCCGAGGCTGATTTCCTTGCACAAAATATCCGATATGTGGCGGAGGATTCCTTCGTGGGCACGGAATTCGATGTGACGGGGAAGTTTGAGATGGATGTGCGCCTGGGAATCCCGGGCCTGTTCAATGTGGATAATGCCCTTGCGGCAGTCAGCCTGTGCAGCTTCCTGGGACTGGACCGGGAGCGCATGGGCCACGGCCTGGAACACATACGGGTGGACGGCCGCATGGAGATCGTCCACGCCTCCAGACAATTTACCGTGCTGGTGGACTATGCGCACAATGCTGTGAGCATGGAAAGCCTGCTTGGCACCCTTCGCAACTATAACCCCAAACGCCTGGTGGTGGTGTTTGGCTGCGGCGGCAACCGTTCCAAGGACCGGCGCTACTCCATGGGAGAGATCGGCGGAAGGATGGCGGATTTAAGCATTCTGACCGCAGATAATTCCCGCTATGAGAAGCCGGAGGACATCATCGCAGACATCCGCTCCAGTATCGAGAAGACCGGTGGAGCGTTTGTGGAGATCCCGGACCGCAGAGAGGCCATTGCATACAGTATAGAGAACGCCCAGCAGGGGGATATGATCGCGGTGATCGGCAAGGGACATGAGGACTACCAGGAGATCTGCGGTGTGCGCCATCATTTCCTGGACCGTGAGGTGATCATGGAAGTTATCAATAAGCTGGAGGCATAAAGGATATGAAAGACATCCGTGTAAAACAGATTGTGGAGGCGGCGAAAGGCCGCCTTCTTCTTGGCAATGAAGACCAGGCGGTGGACGCCGTCAGCCTGGATTCCAGAAATATGGCGGGCCGGGATTTATTCGTGCCCATCATCGGTGAGAAGGTGGATGCCCACCGTTTTATCTGCCAGGCCATATCAAATGGGGCGGTGGCAGTGTTTACCAGCGCCCATGAGAGTGGGGACCAGGTGGAAGCTGCCATCAAAGCTTGGGAAAAACTGGGAAATGACCCAGAACCCGCCCGGAAGGCGGCCTGGATTGCGGTGGAGGACACGAAGAAAGCCCTTCAGGATCTGGGAGTTTACTGCCGCAGCCGCATCGCCGCCCCTCTGGTAGGCATAACAGGCAGCGTTGGAAAGACTACCACCAGGGAAATGATTGCTGCTGCGCTGAGCGCCGGTTTTAATGTATACCGGACGCCGGGCAACTCCAACAGCCAGGTGGGAGTTCCCATCACCATGTGCGAGATCCCCGGTGATGCGGGAATTGCTGTCATTGAGCTGGGGATGAGCGAGCCTGGGGAGATGGAGAAGATCGCCCAGGTTGCCCGGGTGGACAGCGCGGTGATCACCAACATCGGCATCGCCCATATCGGGCAGCTGGGATCTCAGGAGAACATCCTGAAGGAAAAGCTGAATATACAGGAGGGCATGAATCCACAGGGAGTCCTGTTCCTCAATGGAGACGATGAGCTGTTGAAAGGTGTGTCCGCACGGGACGGACGTCCGACCATATACTTCGGTATGTCCCCTCAGTGCAGCTACCGGGCAGTGGACGTGAGGCTGGATGAGGGCTATCCGGTGTTTACCGCTGACTGCAAAGGGGAGCAGATCCCGGTGCGCCTGAATGTGATGGGGCTGCACATGGTGAGCAACGCCATGGCGGCTCTGGCGGTGGCGGGAGAGTATGGTGTGCCATTAAAAGATGCGGCTGCCGGTCTGGCGGAATTCACCGGATACAAGGGCAGACAGCTAGTCTATGAGAAGAACGGCATAACCATTATTGACGACAGCTATAACGCCAGCCCTGTGTCCATGAAAGCGGGCCTGGAGGTGCTGGCTTCCATGAAGCCGGGGGCCAGGAAGATTGCCGTGCTGGCGGATATGAGGGAGCTGGGGCCGGATGAGGCGCAGCTTCACCTGGAGATCGGCCATTATATCGCAGACCATCCGGTGGACCGGCTGCTGCTGCTGGGAGACCTGGCGGCCCAAATTGGGATCGGAATCGCCCAGAAGGGCGGCAGCACACCCTTTATGCAATACGGTAACCAGGGGGAAATCCTGGAGTGGCTGAAGCGGGAGACTGCGGAGGGCGACTGCATTTTATTCAAAGGCGCTAATAGTATGCGGTTGAGTGATGTGGTGGCAAAATTCATAAGATAACAGGGGGATTCACACTATGCCAGTATTTGACTTCAGCAATGCGCCGGAGGAGAACCATGATCCTGTATGCACATACACGGTGTACTGCTCCAATGAGACGGCTGCTTCACCTGAGAAGCCGATGGTTGTCCTGGATAACAGCAGGAGGAAATGGAAACACCATTCCTGCGGCATTTTTGCCAATCAGGCCAAACACACAGCCTTCGAATTCAAGGAGGAGGACGGGACATTCCCAGCGGATATCCTGAAGGTGGATGCCCGTTTCGTCAGCCTGCTCAAGTGGCTTGGAGAAAACCACATAAGCGTGCGCCTGTCCGGTGAGAACCGCGAGGAGGGATATGCGGTTTATAAGATACGCGAGATGGCCTTTGGCGGAGGAACCAAGCTTTCGGCTGAGGACGGTTTTCTGCAGTTTATGATAGAGCGGCTGCTGGCGAGCAGCGCTCCGGCCGATGAGCTGGAGGAGGAAGAACAGGAGGCAGGCGGTGACGATATGAAGCTGACCAGCCTGCAGAGTATCACCGATTTCATGAACTGCGCAGGCAGGACCCTGCCGGACAATATCCGGCTCTGGGCGCGGAGAAACCTTGCGGTGGCCCGTTCCCATGAGGTTACCCCGGAGGAGCGGCGCCATGCCCAGCGCGCCCTTTCCATCATGATGAATGTCCAGTGGAAGAATAACTATTTTGAGTCCATTGATCCTCAGGAGGCCCGCCGCATCCTGGATGAGGAGCTCTACGGCATGGAGCGGGTGAAACAGCGGATCATTGAGACCATTATCCAGATCAACCGCACCCACACCCTGCCCGCATACGGCATGCTGCTGGTGGGACCGGCCGGAACCGGCAAATCACAGATTGCATACGCAGTCGCCCGCATTCTGAAGCTTCCGTGGACAACTCTGGATATGAGCTCCATCAATGACTCGGAGCAGCTGACCGGCAGCTCCCGCATCTACTCCAACGCCAAGCCCGGGATGATCATGGAGGCCTTTGCTATGGCAGGGGAATCCAACCTTGTGTTTATCATCAATGAGCTGGACAAGGCGTCCTCAGCAAAGGGCAGCAGCAATCCTGCGGATGTCCTGCTGACACTGTTGGACAACCTGGGCTTCACGGACAATTATATTGAGTGCATGATCCCCACAGGAGGCGTATATCCCATCGCCACGGCTAATGATAAGAGCCAGATCAGCGCGCCCCTGATGTCCCGTTTTGCCGTGATCGACATACCGGATTATACCGTTGAGGAGAAGAAGATCATCTTCTCAAAATATTCCCTGCCCAAGGTGCTCAGAAGGATGGGGCTGAAGGAAAATGAGTGTATTGTGCCACCGGAGGCCATCGGCGCAGTAATTGAAAAGTACGCGGATACCACGGGAATCCGGGATCTGGAGCAGGCGGCGGAGCACATGGCGGCCAACGCGCTGTACCAGATTGAGGTTGACCATATGGACTCGGTTATATTTGACGGGGAGATGGTACGGGGGCTTTTGGGATAAAAGGGGAAAAACAGGAAGGATTCCTTAAAGGGGATTCTTCTTTTTTTCTGTAGATATTGCCCGTATAGTTTATCCGCGGAGTGTGGCAAAAAAAGCTTTGCATAGTACAGATGATTGTGTTATATTTGGATCATATATTTTACATTTCTCAGTCCGGCTGTCTGGTCGGACAAAGCTAATATCTATTTCATATCTATTGGAGGTACTTCTATGACATCTAACTTATTTCCATTCACAGACATTGAAACATTCGGCAGTCCACAGACTGAGGAGGCGGTTTTAAAGAGACTTCAGACAGACAACTCTGCGTACCGGCAGTTTCTGACACTGACAAAACCGCTTCAACAGGATTTCCTGGCTTTTTGCATGGGAACCAAGGGAGCGAAGCTGACTTATGATCCTTTCTTCAAGTTTGTGTTCGACCCCCAGAAAAATCCTCATAGGCTGGAAGAATTTTTAAGCATCTGCCTGGGGAAAAAGCTGTCCATTGTAGCTGTTCTTCCGGGCGATTCCAGCCGGTTGTCAGAGGAGGGTTCTCTTTTGATTATGGATATCCTTGTCCGACTGAAATCAGGCGCCCTAGTCAATGTGGAGATCCAGCGGGTCGGATACTATTTCCCCGGCCCGCGCTGCGCCTGTTATTCCAGCGACCTGGTGATGCGACAGTATTCCCAGACCCGGTCAAACATGAAGAAGGCAGGAAAACGCTTCTCTTACCGTGATATTAAAAAAGTCTATACCATCGTAATGATTCAGAACAGCTCAAAGGAATTCCATCTATTTCCGGAAGAGTATCTTCATTATGCCAGGCAGACGTTTAACACCGGTTTACAGATGAATCTGATTCAGGAATATCTCATCATCCCTCTTGACATTTTCCTCAAATGCCCCCACAATAAACTTACAAGGCTGGATGCGTGGCTCTATTTTATCGCCTCCGATGATCCGGCGGATATCCTGCGTGTGACTGAGGAATATCCCGATTTTAAGGAACTTTACAGAGAAGTATTTCAATTTCGTTTCATGACAAAGGAGCTGGTGAGTATGTTTTCAGAGGGATTGAAATTGCTGGACGCCGGAACCGTACAGTACATGATTGAAGATCAGCAGTCACAGATTGAACGGCTGCAGAAGAAGCTGAAAAAGCGGGAAATGGCTGAGCAGAGGCAGAAGGCACAGGCCGCACAGCAGAAAGCACAGTCTGCTAAAGCCCTGGCTGAAAAAGAAGCAGAGATAGCGCGCCTTAGAGCGCTGCTTTCTCAGGCAAACAGCTGATACAGCTGTCAGAATAACAATTGATGTAAGAGAAAATGCACAGCAGACTGGACTTACGATATCCCTTTATCCGGCTGCTGTGTTTTCTTGTGCGCGGTGCAGCCTTCACCCTGTCCGCTGCATAAAATTGCCTGTTCCGGGAAACGCTCATAGTACAATTGGTTAAAGGAGAAACAATATGGACACGCAAACCGGTGAAAAGAAAATACTATGGTACAGCCTGGCCTTTATGGCCTTTTCCACTGTTTGGGGCTTTGGAAATGTAATCAACGGCTTTTCGGAATATGGCGGCTTAAAGGCAATTGTCAGCTGGATTCTGATCTTTGCCATCTACTTTGTGCCTTACGCCCTGATGGTGGGAGAGCTGGGCTCTGCCTTCAAGCATGCGGGAGGGGGCGTCAGCTCCTGGATCTATGAGACCATTGGGCCGAGAATGGCCTATTACGCGGGCTGGACCTACTGGGTGGTGCACATGCCCTACATCTCCCAGAAGCCGTCCGCTGCGGTGATCGCCGCCAGCTGGGCCCTGTTCCAGGATAAGCGGGCCAGCGACATGAATACAACGGTGCTGCAGCTGATCTGCCTGGTGATCTTTCTGCTGGCCATGTACTTGGCGGGCAAGGGCGTCAACCTGTTAAAGCAGCTGGCCACTCTGGCCGGTTCCGCCATGTTTATCATGTCCATGCTTTTTGTGGTGATGATGGTGGCCGCGCCTTTTATCACGGATGCCAGGCTGCTGGACATCGACTGGTCCATTGCCACCTTCATGCCGACATTTGACGGAAAGTTCTTCATGGGCCTGTCCATTCTGGTGTTTGCTGTGGGCGGCTGCGAGAAGATATCGCCCTATGTGAACAAGATGCGGGACCCGGCCAGAGACTTTTCCAAGGGCATGATCGCCCTGGCGGCCATGGTTGCGGTCACAGCCATTCTGGGAACAGTGGCTCTGGGCATGATGTTTGACTCCAACCATATCCCTGAGGATCTGATGACCAATGGGGCTTATTACGCATTCCAAAAACTGGGAGAATACTATCACCTGGGCAATTTCTTTGTGATTGTCTATGCCCTGACCAACCTGGTAGGCCAGTTCTCCGTGATGGTGCTGTCTATTGATGCGCCTCTGCGCATGCTGCTGGACAGTGCGGATCAACGCTTTATTCCTAAAAAAATGTTTGTGAAAAATGCCAATGGGGCTTATACTAATGGACATAGGCTGGTGATGGCAATTGTTATCGTCCTGATCGTGGTTCCTGCATTCGGGATCAAGAACGTGGACGTGCTGGTGCGCTGGCTGATTAAGGTGAACTCCGTGTGCATGCCCCTGCGCTACCTGTGGGTATTCGTGGCCTATATTGCCCTGAAACGGGCAGGGGAGCGTTTCCCGGCCCAGTACCGGTTTGTGAAGGGAAGGACTCTGGGCATTCTCTTTGGCGTCTGGTGCTTTGTATTCACTGCATTTGCCTGTATCACGGGAATCTACGCGGAGGACACCTTTCAGCTGGTGCTGAACATTGTCACTCCCTTTGTGCTGGTGGGGCTTGGATTCATTTTGCCCATGCTGGCCGCCAAGGAGAGTCAGAATGCCGGCTAGTATAATGAAGGAGATTATTGGGATGGATGAGAGACAGAATTTAAAGGATACAACCAGGCAGCTGATGGCGTTTCTGGAGAACAGCCCAACCAGCTTCCACGCGGTGGAGAATATGGCGAACCGCCTTGAAAATGAAGGCTTTACACGGTTAAATGAAGGCCAGTGCTGGCAGATCGAGGCCGGAGGGCGGTATTTCGTCACCAGAAATATGTCGTCGCTTATTGCATTTAAGGTGCCGGGGAAGGATTTCTCAGGCTTTCAGATCATGACCAGCCACAGTGATTCCCCTACCTTCAAGCTGAAGGAGAACCCGGAGATGGAGGTGGAGAAGCACTATGTGAAGCTGAACGTGGAGAAGTACGGCGGGATGCTGTGCGCTCCGTGGTTTGACCGTCCTCTGTCCATTGCGGGGCGCCTGGTGGTGCGGGAGGGGAACCGGCTGGTGACGAAGCTGGTCAATGTGGACCGGGACCTGGTGATGATCCCCAACCTGGCCATCCACATGAACCGCCAGGTCAACGAGGGCTACGCCTACAACCCGCAGTCCGATATGCTGCCCCTGTACGGCGGCGAGGAGGCTGCAGGAACCCTGATGGAGACCATTGCAGGCAGCGCCGGGGTAGAGAAGGAGCATATCCTGGGCCATGACCTGTACCTTTACAGCCGGATGAAGGGCTGCATCTGGGGCGCCAACGAGGAATTCTTCTCCTGCGGCCGCATCGATGACCTGCAATGCGCCTATGCCTCCCTGGAAGGCTTCCTGGCGGGGGGACATTCGGACAGCGTCAGTGTCCACGCAGTGCTGGACAATGAGGAGGTGGGAAGCACCACCAAGCAGGGCGCTGCATCCACCTTCCTGTTAGACACCTTAAAACGTCTGAACAGCGCCCTGGGAAGAACCGATGAGCAGTATCTGGCGGCCCTGGCCTCCAGCTTCATGGTCTCCGCGGACAATGCCCACGGCGTCCACCCCAATCACACGGACAAGGCTGATCCCACCAACCGCCCCTACTTAAACGGCGGAATTGTGGTAAAATTCAACGCCAACCAGAAGTACACCACGGACGGAGTGTCTGCTGCAGTGTTTAAGTCCCTGTGCCAGGCTGCGGATGTTCCGGTGCAGACCTTTGCCAACCGCTCCGACATGGTGGGCGGTTCTACACTGGGAAATATTTCCAACACCAATGTGGCACTGAACACAGTGGATATCGGCCTGCCCCAGCTGGCCATGCATTCTCCCTATGAGACGGCGGGAATCAAGGATACCGTGTACCTGATCCGTGCGGCCAGGGAATTCTTCTCCACCTGCCTGTGTGCGGAAGCGGACGGAACCTACAGGATGGACTGAGCACACAGGATTTCCCTGAGGAGGATGTTTCGGTTATAATTTATACATGAAGAGAAAAATGTGAGGAGATACGATGAGGGCAAGAGATAAAGAAGTGACGGACAGCGCGCAGATAGACCAGATCATCCGGTCCTGTGACTGCTGCCGCCTGGGACTTGCGGACGGAGACCGGCCGTATATAGTGCCCATGAATTTTGGATATGTGCGGGAGGAGGGGAAGCCGGTGTTCTATTTCCATGGCGCCCGCCAGGGCCGCAAGATGGATCTGATCCGCAGCAACGGCTGCGCTGGATTTGAGCTGGATACCAACCATCTGGTTCATGAGAATGACCGGGCCTGTGGGTATTCCTTCCGTTATCAGAGTGTCATCGGAGCAGGATCTGCGGCCGAGATCACGGACAGGGAGGAGAAACGTCTGGCGCTTCAGCACATCATGGAACATTATTCCGGGAAATCAGACTGGAACTTTGACGACAAGGCCCTTGACGCCACGGCAGTGATCCGCCTGGTGGCCGATGAACTGGCCTGTAAGGCACATAAATAAGGGAACATCAAAGTGCCTCCCGAAAAGGAGACAAACATATGCTTAGAAAACCTGCAGTTCTATCATTAGCTGCGGCACTGCTGTCCGCCTGCCTGCTGGTCAACGGCTGCCGCTGCCGCGGGGACAGCACAAGCTATACGCCCAACGCCTCAAACGCCCAGGAAGAGACCCGGCCCGCCGCCTCCAGCGCCCGGGTACAGGCCCTTATCACCGCACCGTCCGCTCCGGAACAGCCTGATCCCGAGCCGGGAAAACTTTCGCCGGACCATACATCGGTGAACCTGACCGCACCCCAGGGCTCCAATGTTCAGGAGCGTTTCCGGCCCCCCGAGGGCTATACCAGGATTCCCCAGGAGGAAGGCAGCTTCGGCCAATATGTGCGGACCTACCCCCTTCTGCCGGACGGAGCCCAGGTGCTTCTCTATGACGGCACCGTCAAACCCTACCAGAGCGGCAGCGCGGCGGTATTCGCCCTGCCTGTGATCGGAGGGAACGATCTGCAGCAGTGTGCGGACAGCGTGATGCGCATGTACGCGGAATACCTGTGGCACAATGGCCGCGGAGAAGAGATACGGTTTCACTTTGTAAACGGCTTTCTGTTTGATTACCCCACCTACCGGGCGGGAGGCAGGGTGAAGTTTGACGGGAACACGGCCAAATGGCAGCAGACAGCCGGATTTGACGATTCCTATGAGGCCTTTGAGCGGTATCTCTATGTGACCTTCGCCTATTCCAGCACCCTGTCCATGGAGGGGGAATCCTACCCGGCGGATATAAAGGGTGCGGAGATCGGCGATGTATTCCTGCGGGCCGGAAGCCCGGGCCATGTGGTGATGGTGGCGGACGTCTGCGAAAATGCGGACGGGGACCGGGCATTTCTGCTTGCCCAGGGCTACATGCCGGCCCAGCAGTTTCACGTACTGAAGAACCCGGACAGCGAGGTGGACCCCTGGTATTATACTGGGGGTGAAAAGGCATTAACCTATCCTCTGCGCACACCGGAATATACATTTGAGGAGGGAAGCTTCCGGCGCATGACATACCTTGCGCCGCCAGAGCCAGTGAGAGATGGACAGTAAAATAATATGGGTTGTGATTGCCTGCCTGGCTGCAGCCGCGGCGGTGCCGCTGGTGATCCGGATCAGGCGGACGGTTCTGAGGGCTGCCACGAGCATCCGGACGCTGGAACGGGTGCTTGAGAACCAGGCGGACATGCTGGAGGAGACTCCAAAGTCCGTGTCTGGCATGACGCGGGTGTTTCTGCCACAGATCCAGCGGGATTTTCCGGAGTTCAATTTAAACGAGTTCCGCCAGCGGGCCGAAAATATGCTGCGAGCAGCTCTGACGGCCATAGACACCCGCCGCATTGAGGTCATGAAGGACCCTTCCGACGACCTGAGGCAGCAGATCCAGCTGAAAATTGAGGATCTGAAGCGCAGAAATGAGAGAGAGCATTTTAACGGCATAGAGATCCATCAGACAGAGATTGCGCGCTATCTGAAGGAGAAGGGAACCTGTGTGATCCAGCTTCAGTCTGCGGTGGGACACTACCACTATACCCAGGCAGAGGACGGCAGAATCCTGTCCGGAAGCAAGGAGCGCAAGACCCAGACCAAGTATGAGGTGGAGCTGGTGTACATACAGGATGCGGCCCAGCTGCAGGAGGGCGCCAGGACCACGGGCCTCACCTGTCCCAACTGCGGAGCGCCCATCACCAACCTGGGGAGTAAATTCTGCGAATACTGTAAAACCGGCATTCGTGAGATCAATATCCGTGTCTGGGCCATCAACCGCATCCGGGAGATGGATTGACGGATGATGCGAGCCGCTGTTTGCATTTTTCTGTAATGTCATGTATAATGGGTGAGATAATCTAACGAAAAACGACAATCAGACGGACAGGTGACGCAGGTGGACCAGAAGTATGCCAATATAATCATTGATATTTCCCATGAAAATGTGGACCGGACCTTCCAGTACAGGATACCGGAGGAGCTGGAGGGAAAGCTCCAGGCGGGACAGCAGGTCTACATACCCTTTGGCCAGGGCAACAAACGGCGCAAAGGATATGTGGTGGAGCTGACAGACCGGGCGGAATACGATGTGGGGAAATTAAAGACAATCGCTGGGGTGGTGCCGGGCAGTGTGCCGGCAGAATCCCAGCTTATTTGGCTGGCCTGGTGGATGAAGGAGCGGTACGGCTCCACCATGAACCAGGCGCTGAAAACAGTGCTCCCGGTGAAGCAGAAGGTAAAGGAAGCGCCCAAGCGCCAGGTCCGCTGTCTTTTGGATGAGGAGGGACTGGAGTCCGCCATAGCCGAGGCTGAGAAAAAGCACTACAAGGCCAGGCTGCGTCTGCTGGCCGCATTCAGGGAATCAGCGGTGATCCCCTATGAGGTAGTGGCGGGCCAGCTGTTCCTCACTGCCGCGGCTCTTAAGCCCATGGAGGAATCGGGGGCAGTGGCAGTGGAGGTGGTGTCCAGATACCGCAATCCCCTGGAGGAGATGGAGCGCCTGTCCGTGGGAAACAGCAGTTTCAGCGGCCGGGTGGAGTTAAATGCGCAGCAGCAGCAGGTGGTGGACTCCGTCACCCGGGAGTATGACCAGGGAATCCGGGGCACGTATCTGATCCACGGTATCACCGGCAGCGGTAAGACTGAGGTCTATATGGAACTGATAGCCCACGTGCTGTCCCTGGGCCGCCAGGTGATCGTGCTGATCCCTGAGATATCCCTGACCTGGCAGACAGTGATGCGTTTTTACCGCAGATTCGGGGACAGGGTGTCCGTGATGAATTCCCGCCTTTCTGCGGGGGAGCGATATGATCAGTATGAGCGGGCCAGATTGGGGAATATTGACATTATGATCGGTCCCCGGTCAGCCCTTTTTGCTCCCTTTGAGAACCTGGGCCTTGTGATCATCGATGAGGAGCATGAAAATGCCTACAAGAGCGAACTGTCCCCCCGCTACCACGCCAGGGATGCCGCCGCAGAGCGGGCCAGGATGAACAATGCCAGCCTGGTGCTGGGGTCCGCAACCCCGTCTCTGGAGTCTTATACCAAGGCGCTGAGGGGGGAGTATGGGCTGTTCACCCTGGACCACAGGGCCAAGGAGGGCAGTTCCCTGGCTCAGGTGGAGATCGTAGATCTGAGGGAGGAGCTGACAGCGGGCAATAAATCCATCTTCAGCAGGCGTCTGAAGGAACTGCTGGAGGACCGTCTGGGCAAGGGCCAGCAGGCCATGCTGTTCATCAACCGCAGGGGCTACGCTAACTTTGTGTCCTGCCGGGCCTGCGGGGAAGCCCTGCGCTGCCCCCACTGCGATGTGACCCTGACTCTGCACCGGAACGGGCAGATGATGTGCCACTACTGCGGATACACCATTCCCCAGCCGGTGACCTGCCCCACCTGCGGCTCCCCCTATATCGCGCCCTTTGGAACGGGAACCCAGAAGATCGAGGACATGACCAGGCAGCTGTTTCCTGAGGCCAGGGTGCTGCGGATGGACCTGGATACCACCTCCAAAAAGGGCGGTCATCAGGAGATCCTCTCTTCCTTTGCCAGAGGTGAGGCGGACATTCTCATCGGGACCCAGATGATTGTTAAAGGCCACGATTTCCCCAAGGTGACCCTGGTGGCCGCGCTGGCCGCGGACCTGTCCCTTTACGCCCCGGATTACAGGTGCGGGGAGCAG
>URUZ01000060.1 GCA_900551225.1 uncultured Clostridium sp. | reverse complement strand
GTTAAATTGCTTTAAACCTCTTGACAAACATATATCATTCCCGTATACTAACGAGTGTTACAAATGTTTGGTATCAAAACAAAAATATCAAAATTACGAAAACAGATGCGCTAAGGAGGGGAAACATGAGTCAAGCAGAAACGTGTGATTCGAATGACATGCTGCTTTCTGCCCGCGGCGTCTTTAAGACATTTGGCTTGAATGCGGTATTAAAGGGGATTGACCTAGATGTTGGTAAGGGCGAGGTGCTGGCTTTAATAGGAGGAAACGGTGCTGGAAAGAGCACCCTGATGAAGATTATCATGGGTATTTACCAGCCGGATGAGGGGGAGCTGATCATAGCAGGGGAAAAGATCAATTCCTTCAAGCCTTCTGTGGTATTGGCGAAGGGGGTCTATATGGTACCCCAGGAACCCATGCTTTTTCCTAACATGACAGTGGAGGAAAATGTACTCATTGGATTCAAGGAGAATACAGGGATCTTGAGGAAACGGCTTCTGCAGATTATGGATGAAATCGGATGGCACATGGATCTGACCAGGAAGGCGATGAGCTTATCTATTGCAGAACAGCAGCTGGTTGAACTGCTGAGGGGGCTTTTGAGGAATGCCAGGGTACTGATCCTGGATGAGCCTACCAGCGCACTGACATTTGACGAAGTCGAGAGCCTTTTTAAGATCGTGGAAGATCTGAAACGGAAGGGCATAGGAATAGTTTACATAACACACCGCTTGGCGGAGGTATTCCAGATTGCCACCCATGTGGCCATCATGAGGGACGGCATCATTACCTTAAAATGCCGTGTGGCAGACTTTACCAGGGAAATGCTGGTCAAAGGGCTGCTCCCGCCCAACATGGATGAGGCAGATCTCAAGGATGGCAAGGGGGCCGAGAAAGCCCTTGACTATGAGGGCCTGAAACCGGTATTTGAATTGCAGGACTACTCCGGATATGGGTTCGAGGATGTGAACCTGAAGGTGTATCCTGGCGAGGTACTGGGGGTGGCCGGAGTTGTGGGGGCCGGGCGCACGGAGCTGGCCACAACTATATTTGGGAGGGACAAAGTTCTTAAAGGGAAGGCAATTCTGGACGGCAGGGATGTAACTGGACACTCCACGGCCCAGGTGCTGGAAGCCGGGATCAACTATGTGCCTGAGGACCGGAGAGTGAACGGTCTGTTTGCCATCAGCGATGTGGCGGCTAACACCACTTCTTCCTTATTAAGAGATAAAAAAATGGGCGGATTCTTTCTGGATAAAAAGACGGAGGTGGAGGTTGCCAAACGTTATATTGATGATTTTCGAATTAAGGTAACAGGGCACGATCAGACCGCCGGCAATCTTTCAGGAGGAAATCAGCAGAAGATCATTATAGGAAGATGCCTTTCCACGAACCCCAAACTGGTGATACTGGATGAACCCACACGCGGTATTGATGCCGCGGCACGGGGCGATGTGTATTCCATTATTCATAAACTGAAGGCCCAGGGTGTGGCGATTATGCTTATATCTTCTGACATGGAAGAAATTGTAGAGCTTTCCGACCGGGCAGTGGTGGTATATTCCGGGCGCATCAAAGGCGAACTGTCCAAGTCGGAAATCAGCCAGGCCAGTCTGATGGCAGCATCCTTTGGCGCGGCAGAAGAATGAAAGCGGGTGGAGAGACATGAATCAAATGAAAAAGATAATCAAATCCCATGAAATGAGCAGTTTTCTATTTCTGGCTGCCTTGATATTTATTGTAGGCTGTGTGAACCCCAGTTTCTGGCAGCCCACGTCGATCCTGAACTGCTTTAATGACAGCGTGGTATTTACGCTGCTGGCAGTGGGAAGCGCATTTGTTATTCTGACTGGTGAGATCGATGTGTCGGTGGGAGCAACCCTGGGCATGTCGGCCGCAGTGGGAGCAACCCTGCTGCGGGATGGTTCCGGGTGGGGCACGGCGATTGTGACGGCCCTGGTCATCGGAGCAGCCATTGGCTTTGTCAATGGGTTCGGAGTATCGGTGCTTCAGATTCCATCTCTTATATTTACATTGGGAATCAACGGCGTTGTCCGCGGCCTGATTTACGTATTCACAAAGGGGGCCTGGGTGGAAAACCTTCCCGCTGAGTACACACGTATGTCCAATGCGCTGATTGCGGGAAAACTCACCACATTTTATGCTGTGACTATCCTGGCGGTAATTGCGGGACATCTGATCCTGACCCAGACTAAAAAGGGAAAATATTTTATAGCGGTGGGTGATAATGCGGCGGGCGCAGACCTGGTAGGCATCCCTGCATCCCGGACGAAAATCGCAGCTTACGTATTAAGCGGTATCTTTGCAGCGGTGGCAGGTATGATCTATACATCGCGTATCGGCTTCATCACGCCTACGGCAGGCAACAGCTATGAGATGAAGGCGATTGCGGCCTGCGTCCTTGGCGGACTCAGCCTGGCAGGCGGGCAGGGCAGCCTGATCGGCGCAGCCATAGGAGCCATTATCATGTCATCTATCAGCAGAATCCTTGTATTCTTAGGGTTTTCTTCTGACTATGACAATACCATCACAGGAATCCTCCTCATTACCATTGTGGTAATTAACACAGTGGCACAGAACAGGGCCATAATTAAGAACCGTCATCAGATCCTGTCGGCGAGGACTGCGGTGGGCGCTGATAAAAAAGGAGGGGTTCAGTCATGAAAAAGGCATTAAAAAGCTGGGAGGCCGTCCTGATCTGTATTCTGGCCCTGGAGTTTGTAATCTTTGCATCAGCCAACAGTAAATTCCTGATGCCCCGGGTGCTGTTCGGAAGCATCAATGATATGATATCCATCTGTATCATATCCCTGTTTGTGACATTCGTCATGATCACAGGAGGGATCGATATCCAGGCAGGCTCCATTGTAGGGCTTACCTCCATTGTGCTGGGGGTGTCCTGGCAGGATTGGGGACTTAACATCTGGGTGGCTGCCGGTTTGGGAATTATTGTGGCAGCGCTGTGCGGCGCCCTCTCCGGATATTTTGTGGCTTACTGCGGCGTTCAGCCCATGGTTGTTACGCTGGGTGGGAGCTTCCTGTTTTCGGGCCTCGCGCTGCTGGTCTCCAACCTGTCCGCCACGGAGAGCTATAAGGGCATCAATGGATTCCCCGACAGCTTTATAAGGATCACTAAATTCAAACTGTTTGGGGTGATACCAAACCAGGTACTGATATTCCTGGTGCTGGCAATCATCGCGTATATCCTTCTGCATAAAACGAAATACGGACGTCAGATCTTTCTGACAGGCGTTAACCAGAATGCGGCAGAATATTCCGGTATCAACAGCAGATTGATCATCATGAGCACTTATGTACTGTCGGCCATGAGCGCGGCAGTGGCGGGCATTGTCCTTACTTCTTATCTGGGCACTGCTAAAAGTGACATCGGCGCAACGCTGACCATGCCTATTATAACCGCCGTGGTGCTGGGCGGAACCCTGAGTACCGGCGGTAAGGGAAGTGTGCTGGGAACGGCCCTGGCGGCAGTGGTAATCGGTGTGCTGCGTTTCGGGCTTCCGCTCTGCTTTAAGGTGAGCCAGCAGTATCTGGATATTCCGGTTGGGGTGATTCTGCTGGTTGTTGTCATCGGCCGGTCACTGGTTAATAACCAGAAGGTGATAGCTATGTTCCACAAAAGGAAACATTAGAGCGTGTATTATGGGAACAGGAGTTCCCTTTGAATACGAAAACAATAACAATCAATTAAGGAGGAACAATGTTATGAAGAAAAAATGGTTATCAGTAGTTCTTGCAGGAGTCATGGCAGCTTCACTGGCAGGCTGCGGCGGCAGCGGCACTGCTGCCAGTGAAGCTGCGCCGGCAACAGAGGCCAAGACGGAGGCTGCTGAAACAAAGGCAGAAGAGAGCAAGGCGGAGTCAGCGGCAGAGGCTCCGGCTGCGGGCGATGTTGCAGGTAAGACAGTTGCGTTTATTCCAAAGCTGACAGGTAACGCATTCTTTGAATCTGCTAACAACGGTGCACAGGAGTATTCAAAGGGCTGGGGATTTACCGTTGATTATCAGGGCAGCGCCAATGCGGCTGTAGCCGATCAGGTTAATGTCATCAACAACGCAGTTGCCAGCGGCGTGGAGGCAATCTGCATTTCTTCCGTTGACGCAACCGGACTGGATTCGGCGCTGACAGAAGCAAAGGATGCAGGCGTTGCAGTAGTCACATGGGATTCCGATGTTTCCGATACTGCCCGCACCCTTATGGTAAGCCAGGGAACGCCGGACCAGTTAGGAAAAATGCTGGTTGACATGGGGGCTGATTCCCTGACCAAACGCGGTAAGGATATTAATAAGGATACCATTAAGTATTGCTGGCATTATTCACAGGCAACTGTTGCTGACCAGAACTCCTGGCAGGTTGCAGGCGAAGCTTACATTAAGGAGAAATTCCCCAACTGGGAAAATGTAGCTCCGGATAACTATTACTCAGAGCAGGATGCAGAGAAGGCGGTTTCCATCGGTGCTTCCATCCTGGAAGCAAACGCCGACATTGATTTAATCATCTGCAACGACTCCACCGCGCTTCCCGGCCAGTGCAAGGCAGCGCAGAACAAGGGACTGACAAAGGATGACGTTACCATCACCGGTTTTGCCTCTCCGATGTCCATCAAGGATTATTGTGCGGCAGGCGTCATTGAGCAGTGGGGCCTTTGGGACTGCGGCGTGCAGGGCGCTATGGGATGCTACCTGGCAGCTTACCTGGCAGCCGGCAATGAAGTGCGTGTTGGCGACAAAATTAACATTCCTGACATCGGTGAGGTAGAGGTTATGGCAAATGACTGCCTGGTTGAGGGCGCCTCTACGGCAGATGTAAACAACGGTGTTGTGCTGCTTCCGGAGCGCACCGTATTTAACGCAGATAATATGAACGATTATAACTTCTAAGAAGAGACCTGAAGGGAGATTTTAGATCATGGCTGATTTGGATGGCGTAAAGGTTGCAAAGAACTATCACACAGATGTTCCTTTTGCAAATAATGAGAGCTTTTATATTAAAGGAGCTAACAATCTGGACTGGGGAATGAAAAAACATCTGTCCAACATTTTCAATCCTAAAAGCGGAAACACTGTAATGTTTGCATTTGACCATGGGTATTTCATGGGTTCAACTGCAGGGCTGGAGCGTTTGGATCTGGTGATTCCGGAACTGCTTCCATATGTGGATGTGCTGATGGGAACCAGGGGCGCCCTGCGCTCATGCGTGACACCTGCATGCGGCAAGGGGATTGCCCTCCGCTCCACCTCGGGTTCATCCATGCTCAATGACGATCTGTCCCATGAAATTCTGGCGGTGGATATTGAAGATGCAATCCGTATGAACGCCGACTGTATGGCAATTCAGACATTTATCGGAGCTGACGGGCAGCTGTCCAGTATTGAGAACCTTTCAAAGGCAGTTAATCTGGGTATGAGGTACAGCATTCCGACCATGGGCGTTGTGGCTGTGGGCAAGCAGATGGAGCGCACGGACCGTTTCTTCAAGCTGGCGACTCGTATTGTTGCTGAAATGGGCGCCAACATCATCAAGACTTATTACTGTGAGAACTTCGAAGAAGTGGTGGCAGCGTGCCCTGTGCCGATTGTAGTGGCAGGCGGCAAGAAGCTTCCTGAGCAGGAAGCCCTCACCCTGGCTTACAATGCAATCAGCGGAGGCGCCCATGGCGTGGATATGGGAAGAAATATCTTCCAGAGCACCCACTCGTTAGAGATGGCAGCGGCAATCGGAAAGATTGTGCATGAAGGATTTACAGATAAAGAAGCGTACGAATATTTTGAGGATGCAATCCATTAGATTCTGGATAGCAGCAGAATAGGAATCAGAAAGGCAGGCTGCATTGTTAGCCTGCCTTTTATATGCAGGGATTAAAATGGGAGAAAGAATATGGAACTGACTTTAAAAATTGCCCAGATGGTGGTTCCGGTCATCGTGATGATCGGCCTGGGATGTATATGCAGAAAAAAGCAATATATTGACAGCCAGGGGCTTCTGGGGCTGAAAGGGCTGATCGGCAACATTACTCTGCCTGTGGTGCTGTTCAATGCATTCCTGACCGCGGAATACAATATGAGGGTATTGTTGGTGTTTGCGGTGGTCTATGCGGGGTTCGGCATTTCCCTTGGCTTTGGATTCCTGACCAGACGGTATGTGAAGCCCTATGGCCGTTTTATGCCGTTCCTGCTGAGTTCTGCAGAAGGCGGTATGCTGGGGTATGCACTGTTCGCCCTGCTTGCGGGCAGCGGTTCTGCCTCCGTGTTTGCAACTGTGGACATTGGCCAGACCGTGTTCGCCTACACTGTGTATCTGTCCGCGCTTAAGATCACAGACGGGCAAAAGACCAGTTTTAGGGATATCCTTTTAAATATGGTCTCCAACAAGGCCTGCATAGGCATGGCGGCCGGAATCCTATTGGGGGTATCGGGGGCAGGGGCTGCCGTAATGAGTTCAGGAGTGGGTGGGATCATTAAGAGCCTGATTAGTTTTATCACGGCGCCCACAGCTGGTGTGATCCTGATTGTGGTTGGGTATGAACTGGAACTGAGACGGGAGCTCATGGGCCCGGTGATTAAAACGCTCCTCCTCCGTCTGGCCGTGCTGTCGGTGGTTTTGGCAGGGGGCAGCTGCCTCATATTTGCGGTAACCCCATTTGACAGAGAGCTTTTTATGGCGCTGCTGCTCATGAATGCGCTTCCGGCACCATTTATTATCCCGCTTTTTGCGGATACGGGGGAGGACGGGGCGTATATATCTACTGCGCTGTCGGCGGGGACGCTGATGACGGTGGTATTCTTTATTATGATTGCGGCCTACAGTGCCGCGTCCGCGCCATGGTCATAGATCAGGAGTCGGTTCACTAAAACAGGTTGTTCATCAGAGATTTCATGCTGTTCGTCAAGTTCATGTCAAAAATTCTGGGAAAGTGATAAATTACACTTAAAGATAATTTTTACGGAAAATTTTAAACCTATTCCATATTTAGCCCGTCTTGTAATCAGAGGGCAGATGGAACTGTTCCAGAATTTATTTAATAAGGAGATGTGAGATGAAGAAACGGGTGAAAAGCGTATTATCAGGATTGGGAGCATTTGCACTGATTTCCTCCATGACCGTTGGGAACGCGTTTGGCGGCACATGGAATGCGGAGGGCGGAAACTGGAGGTATTACCAGGAGGGAAACCGGCCGGCGGGCAAGGGCTGGATTCAGGATGGAGATAATTTCTATCTGACTGATGAAAATGGAATGATGAGGACCGGCTGGTATCAGGATATGGATGACAGCGGCAGATGGTACTATCTGGCTCCTCAGCAGGGAGGCCCCCAGGGCGCCATGAGGACCGGCTGGGTGCAGGACAATGGAAAGTGGTATTTCCTGGATACCAGGATTGGCGGGCCAAGAGGCGGTATGCTGACGGGATGGCAGTGGATCGATGGGAAATGCTACTACCTGGACCCCGCCCAGGGCGGAGCGGTAATTGTGTCAGGCACTACACCCGACGGCTGTCCGGTGGATGCCAGCGGCGCGTGGACGGACGGAAACGGAACTCCCTATTATGAGGCGGGGAAGGGAATCTCCTCCACTGTGGCAGTGGATATCAGCGGAAATGCGGGACCCGGCGGTGCAGGATTAGCGGGCGCGGGTACGGGCGGCGCAGGTTCCGGCAGTGCGTCCGGCGGTTCTGGAAACGTCAGCATTTACCTGGACGATGCCTGGGATAATTACAGCGATGATTCGGTGGGTTACTCGGCCAATGATTTTGAGGACGGTAACTATGGCATGATGGATTCTGATAAGCGTTCGGATACAAAGGAGGCAATTGACGATTTCAAGTCACAGTATATTACCTCGGGCATGAGTGATTTTGAGAAGGAAATCATGATTATCAAGTGGCTGGTCCAGAACTGCACATATGAAAAAGCAGACAACTGGGAAAACTCCACAGCCTACAGCTGTATCGTCAACGGCAGGGCTCAGTGTTCCGGTTATGCGGACGCCTTTCTCCAGACCGCTAAAGCCTGCGGACTGGAAGCCAGATATGTGTACAACAGAACCCATGCCTGGAACCTGGTTAAAATCGAAGGCGACTGGTATCATGTAGATGTGACCTGGGAAGATCCCATCGGCAGCAATGACTATGGTTTTTCCCGTCTGAGGAATATGTATATCAACCTGGAAGACAGCAAGATCAAAGGGGCCAGCTCCCACCATACCTGGTCGCCGTCCACAATCAAAGCCAGGGGAACAGATTACGGCCCAAAGGTAGTGGCCCAGTATCTGAAGGACGGCACCATTGACACCTCCAAGGGCCAGTCCTTCTCCAATCAGATGGATGAATTCTTCAAAAAGGCGGCTAATGCGGACGGCAGCAATATGATTACTTACTCTGGTGTGAGCGGCACCGCAGACCGGATTGCATCGTATCTGGAATCAGAGATTGATGGGAAAAAGGACAGCTTTTCATTCGTGGTCCGCTATCTCTCCGATTACTCTGCCACAGTCACCGGCGACTACAGCGCCCTAGTGAAGGTGAATAACCAGATTGAAAGCCTTGTCAATGAGAAGATGAATGCAAAATACGCGGGCGTGCTGGCAAATCCCGTGAGGATCAGCCTCTATTTGCAGAGTGATGCCAACAGCCGTTACTATGTTCAGGAGACAGGCAGCCTGAGGTATCAGGAGGGCCAGGGAAAGCAGGTGGAATATCTGATCCACTTTGTGGATAAGGATGGAAATGAAGTGGGCACCCAGAGCGGTGTGGGGGAGAAGGGCAAGTCAATCAGCCTGACGTTCCCGGATGGCTACAGCTGGATCAGCAACGGCTCAGAGAATTATCATGTGAATCAGGGCAGCGCTAACTATAACGGACGTACCTTCATTATCAAAGGCAGAGAGGCCGTTGATATGGATGTGCGGCTGAGGGTGAAGGAGACAGCTGGAGTAAACGGTACAAATGGATCAGCTGGAAAGAAGGAGGATAGCGGTGCGGCGGAGGTGGATAAACCTGCGAAGGCTTCACCGTCCTCTGCGAAGGCTGTTTAGGTAAAATGTAGATATGATGAAAACCGCGCGCGGGGAAGCCTGCAGCGCGGTTTTTTTGATGCAAATCTCCGGATTCCGGCAGTATTGAGATTGAAAGTGAAGTATTACATCAGTATGGAATTTCGAAAATGAAGTGAAATAATCCCCCCGTTGTATAAACTATATAATAAATTAAGACAAAAATGTTGAAATAAGTGAAAAAATAAGCTAAAACGATGAAAAATACATACAATATTTACTTCATTATGAAGCACAGATATAATATAAACATAAAAATACTTCAGAAACAACAGTCAGAAATGAAGGAGGGCCATGAACGATTTACTGGTGCGCATCAAATTTCAGCTGCCTTCCCTGCCAAGAGCGGAAAAAATTGTTGCCGAGGAGTTATTGGAGAATCCGGAGGCCATAATTGATTTGACTCTGGCCGGGATGGCCAGGGAAACCGGGAGCAGTGAAGCATCGATTATCCGTTTTTGCCGACGGTTGGGTTTCAATGGTTATACGGAACTGAAGCGTGCGGTTATGAAAGCGGTCAGTGAGGGGGATGAGGTACAGTCTGAGGAGATTAAAGATCAGGATGACATGAGGACGATCTTAAAAAAGGTGTTTCAGAGCAACATACAGACGCTCAACGACACCTTGACGCTGGCAACTGACAACTATGACAGAGCCTTGGAGGCGCTGCTGAAGGCCAAAGCAATTCATTTTTTCGGAACAGGGGACGCTTTTTCGGTCTGCCAGCTGGCGTACATGAAGTTTGGAAGGCTGGGCATTGAGGGCAGCGCCCACAGTGATGTGATGCTCCAGCTCATTGCGGCGGCTAATTTAAAACCGGGGGATGTGGCTTTCGCGGTATCCTATGAGGGCCGCTCTCGAAATGTGGTGGATGCGATGAAAATCGCCAGGGAAATGGGGGCTACTACCATCTGTATTACCAAGATGAATAAATCTCCCATGCTGAAGTATACGGATATCAATCTGTTTACATCGATCAGTGACCTGACGGTGGGCAGGGACAAGGTAACCAGAAGGGTATCTGACCAGGCAATCCTGGACGCCCTGTATCTGGGATACATTACTAAATGCGGGCAGAACATGAGCAAGTATTTAAAAAAAGTGCAGAATGCAATTGACTGTAATAAAATCTAGGAGGACAGCATGAAAAAAAGTGTATTAGGTGTGGGTTTAGGTATTTTGTTGGCGGCAAGCCTGATGGGGTGTTCCACTGAGGGAAAGGAGACGCCTGCCACGAGCGCGGCAATTGAAAGTCAGGAGACCAAGGAAGCGGACTCTCGGGCGGCGGATATGAAGGAAGGGGACTCCAAAGCAGGGGACTCCAAAGCAGCGGATTCCAAGGCAGCGGATTCCAAGACAGTGGACCCCAAGTCAGTTAAACTGGCCTATGTCAGCATGAATCTGGCCAATCCCTGGAATGCAACGGTTAAGAAGGGATTCGAGGCGGCCTGTGAGGAACTGGGCTGTGAGTACATAACCATTGATTCTGAGTATAAGGTGGACAAGCAGGTGTCCTCGCTGGAGAGCCTGGTGAACGACAAGTACAGCGGTTTTGTATTCACGCCCATTGATCCCAATGCAACCTGGGATATTGTGGAGCAGGCCAAGTCCCAGGGGATCTCCACAGCCACAATTGCACAGCAGCAGGACAATGTAAACTTGATCTATGGAATGGATGAATACGATTACGGCCATGCCATCGGCCAGCAGGCGGGCCAGTGGATCAAGGAGAATCTGGATGGTAAGGCGAAGGTGGCAATCATTTCCCAGGATAACGTAGAATCGGTTATAGCCAGAGGCGATGGCGTGGAGGAGGCTATAAAGGAGATCTGCCCGGATGTAGAGATCGTTGCCAGACAGGCCGGTGATACGCTGGAGGGCGGCATGAAAATTGTAGAGTCCGTGCTGGCCCAGACCCCTGATCTGAATGTGGTGGTAGGTACCAATGATTCTGGGGCAATCGGCGGGTATCAGGCGATGGTTAACGCGGGAATGACCGGGGATGACCGGGCGGTATTCTCGGGGGATGCAACGGCGGAGGCGATCCAGTATATTGGACAGCAGGACAGCATTTACAGAGGGACTGTGGATCTGGAACCATTTGTGGGCGGATACAACTGTGCAAAAATTTTATATCAGTATGCCACAGAGGGGATACCAGAACAGCAGCAGGTTGAGATGCTTAATTATAAGCCGGTTCCCAAGCAGGACGTTCTGGACGGGACTTTCAAAGCAGTTGAGTAACTCTGTTGACAGGGCATACTGAGGTATGCCTTGTGCTTATATAGGGAGAAGATAAAGTGGGCGATGGGATTTTAAAAGTGAATGGTTTGTCAAAATATTATGCAAAAGTGAAAGCCCTTGACAATATTTCCATGGAGATTATGCGTGGGGAGACACATGCCCTGTGTGGAGAAAATGGTGCGGGGAAATCCACATTTATTAAATTGCTGACTGGTGCAGTATCTCCTTCATCGGGAACAATTGAATTCGAGGGGCAGGTCTATGACAGGCTGACTCCTTCACTGTCCATGGGTCTGGGCATCGCTGTGATTTACCAGGAGTTCAGCCTGGTGCCATATCTGACTGTGTCGGAGAACATATTCTATGGCAGGGAGCTGTCTAAAATGGGCGTCCGGTCGATCCGGCGGATGAACGAGGAGGCAGAGAAGCTCTGCAGGGAGATGGGCATAGACATTGATGTAAAGGCAAAGGTGTACGGTCTTGGAGTCGCATATCAGCAGATTGTGGAGATCTTAAAGGCAGTGTCAAAAAATGCTAAATTCATCATCATGGATGAGCCTACGGCCCCTCTGACCCTGAACGAGACAGAGATATTTTTTAAGATCATAAGGAAGTTAAAGGAAAAGAAAGTGACGATCATCTTCATATCCCACAGGTTGGAAGAAGTCTTTGAGCTGTGTGACCGGGTAACGGTGTTCTGTGACGGCAGATTTGTAACCACCAGGGACACAAGCCAGGTGACCAGACAAATGCTGATATCTCACATGGTGGGAAGGGAGCTGAATGATGATTATCCGGCAGGAAGCGGGCCCGCAGGCGATGTGGTATTTGAGGCCAGGCACATCTCCAACCGGTGGATTCATGACTTGTCTTTTGAGCTAAGGCGCGGTGAGGTGCTGGGAATAGGCGGACTGGTGGGAGCCGGCCGCACGGAGACAGCGAGGGCGGTTTATGGGGCAGACCCCATTACCTCCGGGGATTTTCTGCTGGAGGGAAAACCGTATCTTCCAAAATCCCCAAGAAGCGCATTGGAATTGGGGATTGGTCTGATTCCCGAGGACAGGAAGAGACAGGGCCTGATACTGGATGCCACGGTGGGGCATAATTGCAGCCTCAGCATCCTTGGAAAATGTTCACGGCTGGGCGTGGTAAACAGGAAGGAAGAACGCGGGATTGTAAGCCGTTATGTGGAGGAATTGAGAATAAAAACGCCGGGGCAGGATCAGCTTGTGAAGAATCTCTCCGGCGGTAACCAGCAGAAGGTAGTTCTGGCTAAAATGCTGGCCACGAATTGCCGTATCCTGATATTTGACGAGCCTACAAGGGGAATTGATGTGGGAGCCAAGCAGGAGATTTACAACCTGATCAGGGAGTTGACCGCCTGTGGGAAGTCGGTAATTATGATCAGCTCTGAGATGCCGGAGCTGATTGGCATGTCAGACCGGATATTGGTGATGGCAGGGGGCAGATCCAGGGGCGAGATTGGGAAAGAGGATTTTTCACAGGAGCGTATATTGGAAATGGCCTCGGATATCAGCATATAGTGGAGGAGTCGGCAAATGAGAAAGAATAAAAAACTAATTTATATTCTGCTGGAATACGGAATTGCAATGGTGCTGCTGCTGTTGATCATTATTTTCTCAGCCGCATCGGATAATTTCCTGTCAGTGAACACCGTGATGACCATATTAAAACAGGTTTCCATCACAGGAATCATATCAGTGGGCATGACCTTTGTGATACTGACCGGGGGCATTGATCTTTCGGTGGGATCTATTGCCGGAGTTTCCAGCGTTACGGCAGCAATTTTCATGCTAAAGGGATTAAACATTCCGCTGACCTGCGTTTTAACCACAGCAACTGCTCTGATGTATGGCGTATTAAACGGCTTATGTGTCACGAAGCTCAACATGCCGCCGTTGATTGCAACCCTGGGTACGCAGACGGCCCTCAGGGGAATCGCCTATATTGTAGCGGGAGGACTTCCGGTATTCGGATTCAGCGCAGTGTTCGGTAATTTTGCCAAGACTTCTATTGCCAGAATTCCGTTTATGGTAATTCTGATGGCGGCTATCTTCCTGGCAGGCAGATTTATTCTGGACCGCTGCAATTTCGGCCGCTATATCTATGGTGTGGGCGGCAATGAGGAGGCTTCCTTCCTGTCGGGGATCAGCGTTGTAAAGACAAAGCTTGCGGCCTACGCCGTCAGCGGCATGCTGGCGGGTATCGCAGGGCTGGTGCTGCTTTCCAGAACCAACAGCGGCCAGCCGTCTGCGGGGGTAGGGTATGAGATGGATGCAATCACTGCCGTGGTACTGGGCGGTGTGTCCTTGAACGGCGGACAGGGCAGGATCTCCCAGGTGATGATTGGAGTCCTGATCATGGGGGTCCTGTCCACCGGCATGATCATGCTGGGCATTAATGACTATGTACAGCAGCTGATCCGGGGCCTGGTGCTGATTGCTGCGGTGACCTTCTCCGAGTTTTCAAACAGAATGCGCAATATGGCGGCTGTGGAGGGAAAATAAATAGTATGGGAAAATATACAGTTGGAATTGATTTCGGAACTTTATCAGGCAGATGTGTTCTGGTAGATACGGCGACCGGGGTGGAGACAGCTTCGGCAGTATGTGAATACAGGCATGGAGTGATGGATCAATGCCTGCCTTCTGGGAAACGGCTGCCTATGGGTGGCTGGGCGCTGCAGCATCCTCAGGATTATGTGGAGGTGCTGGGGACTGTTGTCCGACAGGTTATGGAGACCGCGCAGATTCTGGCGGAGGACATCTGCGGCGCTGCCATTGATTTCACCTCCTGTACCATGCTGCCGGTACTCCGGGACGGAACGCCGTTATGCAGCCTGGAACGCTGGCAGGATGAGCCCAATGCATATGTGAAGCTGTGGAAACACCATTCTGCCCAGAAATACGCGGATCAGATCAATGAGCTGGCCGGGAAGCGGGGAGAATCATTCCTGGAGAGGTATGGGGGTAAGATCTCCAGCGAGTGGATGTTTCCTAAGATTATGGAGACTCTGGACGAAGCCCCCCAGCTGTACGCGGATACTTACTCATTCATGGAGGCGGCTGACTGGATTGTAATGCTTTTGACAGGAAATATGACCAGGAATACATCCTCGCTGGGATTTAAAGCAATCTGGAATCCCGGAGACGGATTTCCGCCGGACGATTTCTTTAAAGAGCTGATGCCGGGTCTGGAATGTGTGGGGGCAGAAAAGCTGAGGGGCAGGATTCTCACAATCGGAACCAGGGCAGGTACTGTCACCGGGGAGGCCGGCCGGCTGACGGGTCTGCGGCCAGGGACGCCTGTGGCGGCCGCTCATCTGGACGCTGCGGGGGCCAGCATTGGGGCGGGAATCATTTCCCCGGGAAAAATGCTGATTATGATGGGAACCTCCAGCTGCCATGAGCTATTATGGGACCGCGAGGTCTACGTGCCTGGGGTATGCGGCTATAATCATGATTGCATAATACCGGGCTATATCGGATATGAGGCTGGGCAGAGCTGCGTGGGGGATCATTTTCAATGGTTTATCAATAACTGTGTGCCGGCGGAATACCAGGAGGAGGCGCGCAGGCAGAATCTGGGTATCCATGAGTACCTGAGCCGAAAAGCTGCCGAGAAGCTGCCGGGGGAGACGGGGCTGGTGGCTCTTGACTGGTGGAATGGGAACCGCTCGGTGCTGGTAAACGGGGACCTGACCGGGGTGGTGCTGGGAATGACTCTGCAGACAAAGCCGGAGGACATTTACCGGGCACTGGCGGAGGCTACGGCCTTTGGAACCAGGAAAATTATTGAGAATTATGAGTGCCATGGCATTGCAGTGAATGAGGTGACCATTGCCGGGGGCATTGCGAAGAAGAATCCGTTTATCATGCAGGTGTATGCGGATGTTCTGGGGAAACCTGTCCGCATCGCCGGTTCCGCGCAGAATGCGGCCCTGTCCAGCGCAATCTGGGCGGCGTATGCGGCGGGCAGCGAAGGCGGCGGTTATGGCAGCCTTGAGGAGGCGGTGGAGCATATGGCTGATATTTTGGAATGTTCCTATGTGCCGGACCAGGAGTCCAGACAGGTGTACAACGTGATATATGGGGAATATGAGAAGCTTCACGATTACTTTGGACGAGGGGTGAACCCGGTGATGAAGAAGTTAAAGTATCTGGCAGTGGAGCAGAACAAGAAGAATAATGAGGTGAAACGGTATGAGCATTAGAGCACTGAAGGAAGCTGTTTTGGCGGCAAATCTGGATCTGGTGACCAGGAAGCTGGTGATCTCCACCTGGGGTAATGTGTCTGGCTATGATGAGGCCAGCGGTCTGATGGTGATCAAGGCCAGCGGAGTCCCCTACAGCGAAATGAGGCTGGAGCACATGGTTCCCGTAGATCTGGATGGAAATGTGGTGGACAGCAGCTACAGGCCGTCCACGGATACTAAAACCCATATTGAGCTGTATAAGGCGTGGAAAGACCGGGGAGTCAGAGGTATTGTCCACACCCACTCCCAAAATGCCACCATGTGGGCACAGCTGGGTATGGATATCCCGATTTACGGAACCACCCACTGCGACTATTTTAACGGGGATATCCCCTGTACCAGGAAAATGACTGCTCAGGAGATAGAGGAGGATTATGAGCGGAATACGGGCAGGGTTATCCTGGAGCGGATGGCGGATCTTGACCCAGTGAGAATGACGGCCATTTTGGTTCACAGCCATGCGCCATTTGTGTGGGGAAGTTCACCTCAGGAGGCAGTGGTTAACAGCCAGGTGCTGGACTATGTTGCCAAGATGGCTTACATGAACTATATGATGACAGGCGGACAGTGCCAGAGGGTGCAGGATGAGATTCTTAAAATCCACCAAAACAGAAAGTTTGGGCCCAATGCGTATTACGGCCAGAAGAAAACCTGAGGGACCTATATGAGAGATATGATTCAACGCGTACTGGACCAGGAAGCAGAGGCGCTGACAGGCGCCGCCCGGGATCTGGATTACAGTCAGGTGGAGGCAGTGATCCGCGCGCTTAAGGAATGCAGGGGAAAAATTATTTTAAGCGCTTGCGGAACATCCGCCCAGGCGGCCAGAAAGATAGCTCATACCCTCTGCTGCGCGGGCTGTCCTGCCCTTTTTATTCCGCCCTCTGACGGGCTTCACGGGGGTATGGGGGTGATTGAGGCGCGGGATGTGGTGATCCTGATTACTAAAGGCGGGCAGACAAAAGAGCTGGTTCAAATGATAGGGCCGGTCCGGGCGATAGGAGCAAAGGTGATTATGGTCACGGAAAATGAGGACAGGGGAATCGCCCTGGGCTGTGATCTGATGCTGAAAATTAAGGTGAAGAGGGAACCTGATCCCTTTAATATGCTGGCCACTGCCTCCACCTTGGCGGTAATCGCAGTTTTTGATGCCATCAGTATTGACCTTATGGAGGAGCTTCATTACACAAAGGAGCGCTTTGCCAGAATCCACCCTGAGGGTGAGGTGGGACAACGGCTGGCCGGGGAGGCGCCATAATGTGTAAGGTGTTCGCTTCGGTATTCTCTGCAGACTTTTTAAATATGGGGGAGGACATAGAGAGGGCGGGCCTGGCCAAGGTGGATGGGCTTCACATTGATGTGATGGATGGGGCCTTTGTGCCGTTGTTCGGTTTCAATGACTTGTGGATTCAACAGATCCGGTCAGCCAGTGCACTGCCTCTGGATCTGCACATCATGTCCAACAGGGGGGAGGAAGTTCTGGGGAGTTTGGACCTGGAACGGGTGGAGACGGTGACGGTCCACCTGGAGAGCGGGGAAGAACCGGGACTGCTGCGCCAGCTGAAGCGTATTCGGGACAGAGGGATACAGTGCGCTCTTGCGCTCTCACCGGATACAAAGCCGGAACAGATTCTGCCCTATCTGGAATACATTGACGGCATCCTTGTGATGAGCTGCCAGCCGGGGGTGGCTGGAGCTGGATTTGATGAATCAGTCTATAGGCGGATTGCGGGACTCAGGCTGCTTCTGCGGCTGAAGAAAGGCCTTTTTATCAGTGTTGATGGTGGACTGAGCCTGGAAAAAGCAATGAAATGTGTGGAATACGGTGCGGACAGAGTAGTTATAGGCAGATATTTATTTCAGCATGCAGATCCTCGGGAAATAGTTGAACAGCTGCATAATTTAAAGTGAAGGGCAGATCTTATGTTGAAAGATAGCTTGATGTTAATCGTAAATGAGTTGAAGATGGCCTGCGAGGACTATGAGGGTGTCAGCGATGGGAATATTATAGAAAGTATCATGGAATCTGGGAAGATCTTTGTGGCAGGGGCAGGGCGAACCGGTTATATCATGCGCTGTTTCGCCATGCGTCTGGTCCATCTGGGGTTCTCGGCCTATGTCATAGGCGATACGGAGATGATAGCCGCCGGAGAAGGAGACCTGCTGATCATCGGCAGTGGCTCAGGTGAGACCGGAACCTTGCAGGTGTATATGAATAAGGCGGTCCAGCTGAAGATGAAGACTGTTGTGTTTACATGCAACAGGGATTCTGCCATAGCCAGGAAGGCGGAATTTGTCTGTGCTGTAAAGGCGCAGGAAAAGTGGGCGGATGAAAATACGGTTTCTATTCAGCCGATGGGGAGCCTGTTTGAGCAGATGTTGCTGATTATTACGGACTGCATTATTTTGCAGCTGGCAGAAGAGATGGGAGTTGATTTTGAACAGCTGCGGAGGCGGCATTCGAATTTGGAGTGAGATTGGTTGGGCGGGGGAGGGTACGCGGGCAGAGCTAGA
>URUZ01000059.1 GCA_900551225.1 uncultured Clostridium sp. | reverse complement strand
TCAGCACGCCCGAGGCGGCTGTATAAAATCCTGAAAACATATGGTTTCCTATCCTCTCACATATTCTTCCAGACTGTCTTTTAATTTCTTCATGGCCTTGGTGTGGATCTGGCATATCCTGGACTGGCCCACATCCATTACCTGGGCAATCTCTGAATATTTCAGCTCCTCGAAGTAGTACAGCGTCACCACCAGGCGTTCCTTCTCGCCCAGGGCATCCACCGCCTTGGCCAGCATTTCCTGGAACTCCTTATAGTACAGGCTGTCCTCCGGCTTGGTGGAGGAATCCTGGGCTTCCAACTCCCGCTTTGCAATGGCCCCGGTCATGTCCTGCAGCACCGTCTCAAAGGAGAGGACCGCCGCCCGGTTCATGTAAGCCATATGGTCTTCCACCTTCTCCACAGGCATGTCCAGATACCCGGCAATCTCCTCCACGTCCGGCTCCCTGAGCTTCTCATGGGCCAACAGGGAATAAGCTTCATCCACCCTTTTCTGGAAGCTGCGGGCCCGGTGGGGCACCCAGTCCTGGCTTCTGATGTAATCGATCATGGACCCGCGTACCCTGGTATAAGCGAAGGTCTCGAACTGGGCCCCCCGCGCCGGGTCATACCGGTCCAGACACTCCATCAGCGCCAGCACTCCCTGGCCAATCAGATCCTCCTCCTCCGTCAGGCTGCCCGCCATGCCACGAAGATGCACAGCCGCCGAGCGGACGATGGGAAGATAGAGAAGAATCAGCTGGTTTCTCAGCTCCTGGCTGCCTGACTGCAGGAATTCCCCCAGCAGCGCCTTTCCTTCCTCCCCTTTGATCAGTTCCTTCTGCATAGCCTGTTACCTCTGGCTCAGGGCAATGTTCCCCAGAGCCTGTATCTGAATATTGTTGTCAATCTCACTGAATGATACCACTGTAACATTCGGGTAAAACTGGTCCATCAGTTTCTTAAAATAGATCCGGACCACCGGCGACGTCAGCACAATAGGAATATTTACCAGATCCTTGATCTTGTTGATCTCCGCCGTAGCCGAGGCCACAATGCCCTGGATGGCAGTTGGTTCCAGCGCCAGATAGGAGCCGGTCTCCACCTTCTTCACCGAGGACATAATCATGGATTCAATCTGATCGTCCAGACTCAGCACCTTCATCTGCCCCGCCTCGGAGAAGCGGTGGGAGATGGTCCGTTTCAGGGCCTGGCGCACATACTCAGTGAGCATGTCCGTATCCTTAACCTGGTTGCCATAGTCCCCAAGGGTCTCCACAATAGTCTCCATATCGCGGATGGGAATCCCCTCCTGAAGCAGGTTGGAGAGCACCTTCTGCAGTTCTCCCACGGAGATCACCGCAGGGATGGTATCTTCTATAATACTTGCATTTGTCTTTTTTAAGGTCTCCAGCAGGTTGTTCACCTCCTGGCGGTTCAACAGCTCGTGAAGGTGTTCCTTCACCACCTCGGACAGGTGTGTGATCACCACAGAGGTGGGATCGATCAGCGTGTAGCCCGCAAGCTCCGCCTGTATCTTCTTGTCCTCACTGATCCACTTGGCAGGGATATGGAATGCAGGGTCAATGGTGTCAATACCCGGAATATCATCCTCGCCCCCAGGGGGAAGCCCCAGATAGTGGTCCATGAGAATATCCCCCTTGGCCACCTCCTCACCCTTTAACAGGATGCTGTACTGGTTGGGGTTCAGCTGGCCGCTGTCCTTGATGCGGACGGACGGGATTACGAATCCCATGTCCAGGGCCATCTGCTTGCGGAACATCACAACCCGGTCAATGAAATTGCCTCCGTTGTTCTCATCCGCCAGCGGAATCAGGCTGTAGCCGAATTCCATCTCGATCTGTTCCACGGTCAGCAGACCGTAGACATTTTCAATATTCTTGTAAAATGAAGCCTCGCTGGTAACCTCAGTCTCCACAAAACTCTCCACCGATTCCGCCGCGATGCTGCTCTGGCGTTTCAGCAGCATATAGCCGCCTCCCAGCATAAGGACTGAAATCATCAGAATCTGTGGTACCGGGAACCCGGGAATCAGACACAGGCATGCCACTGCCCCGCCGGCTGTCATCAGCACCTTGGGCTGGGCCAGAAACTGGTTGGTCAGGTCTTCACTGAGGGCGTTCTCCGAGGCGGACCGGGTGACGATCATGCCCGTGGCCACGGAGATCAGCAGCGCCGGCACCTGGGACACCAGGCCGTCGCCGATGGTGGACGTGGTGTAGATCTGCATGATCTCAGAGATACTGCCCTGGCCGTTCATCATTCCCACCACAACTCCACCCAGGAAGTTGATGAAGGTGATAATGATGGAAACGATGGCATCACCCTTGACAAACTTGGTGGCGCCGTCCATGGAGCCGAAGAAATCCGCCTCCCGCTGGATCTTGGAGCGCCGTTCCCTGGCCTGCTGCTCATCGATGAGTCCGCTGTTTAAATCAGCGTCAATGGCCATCTGTTTACCCGGCATGGCATCCAGTGTAAATCTGGCCGCCACCTCAGCCACACGCTCGGAACCCTTGGTGATTACAATGAACTGCACCAGCACGATGATCAGGAAAATGATGAAGCCGATCACCGCATTGCCGCGGATTACAAACTCTCCGAAGGTTTTCACCACCTGTCCCGCGTAACCGTTGTCAAACAGGATCTTTCTTGTGGATGAGATGTTGAGTCCCAGCCGGAACAGAGTCGTTATCAGCAGAAGGGACGGGAACACGGAAAATTCCAGCGTCTCCCGGATGTACATCGTCATCACCAGAATCAGCAGCGACAGTGTGATATTTAATATAAATAAAAAATCCAGTATAGGCGTGGGCAGGGGGATCAGGATCAGGAAAATGATTCCAATGATTCCAGCTGTCACAAGAATATTAAACCGTTTCAAATTTATTCACCATTTCCAATAATGCTTCTTGTATTCACAATCTCGCTGATCCGGACGCCGAAGTTGTCGTCAATGACCACCACCTCGCCCCGGGCGATCAGCTGACCGTTTACGATAATGTCCACCGGCGCATCCGCCTGTTTGTCCAGCTCCACCACCGTGCCGTTGCTGAAATTCAGCACATCCTTCAGTCTCCGTCTGGTCTTGCCGATCTCCACTGACACGTTCAGGGGGACATCCATAATCAGCCGCAGGTTCTCGTTGATGGCCATGCCGGCGTGATCCCTCACGCGGCTGTTGTCCGCCTGGGCGGCCTTCACAGTGCGGCCTTCCCTGCGGGACACCGCCTCCCTGGACTGGGCCGGAGCTGCCGGCCGGGGCTGCTGCATTCTCTGCTCCTCAGCCTTTTTCTCCGCCTCGGCTTTCTCCTCAGCCTCCCGTTTGGTCTGGATCTCCTGGTTTAAGCTGTCTGTGGCAGTGGCTGAGATGCACTGCAGGAATTCAGATTCAACCATATCCTTGATCTTCATCCTGTAATGGATAACCACGGTCCTGGTGTCCGGTTCCTCCCCGATCACAGGGGACAGGTCCTGCCTGCCGTCCGACAGGGTCAGCTGGCAGGGGGCCACATCCATGGTGTCTCCCAGATATTCCGCCATGGCCGCTGCTGCCGCGTGCAGCATCTGGTTCATCAGCTCCGTGGCCGCACTCATGGCCACCTCGTCAAATTCAAAATCCGGTTCCGGCAGGTCGTCTATGCCCATCAGTTCATTGAGAAACACCTGCATGTCCCTCTGGCGCATAATCCCCACTATATTACCGGCTACATTGGATGTAAGGCAGCTTCTCACGAAGATTGCCGGCTCCAAAATGCTGTATTCCACATTGCGGACTGTCATCTCCTGGATCTCCAGGTTGGTAATCTCTATGTCCGTCTTTAGAATCGAGGACAGGGACTCCCCCGCCGCCTGGGCGTGGAGGTTTACCAGTTCTTCAAATACCTGCCGGTCCGTCATGTGGATGATCCCCTGGTTCTGCATTTGCTCTGCCATCTTCATTAGCTCCTTTTATCCTTCAGTTTTCTGCGTTTTTCTTCTGCCCCATTTCCGCTGCTTGGGCTTGGCTGTCGGATTCTCCGTCTCCAGTTCCTCCTCCACCCTTTTCCGGCTGGCCGGAAGCAGTTTATAAAGCTTCTCTTCTATGAATTTGGGGTTCTCACCCTCCTGGATTGCCAGAACACCTTCAAGCACCAGCTGTTTGCACAGAAATTCCTCGTCATGTCTGGCCTTCAGCTTGCTGGCCACAGGCAGACACACGATATTCGCTAAAAGAGAGCCGTACAGCGTTGTGATCAGGGCGGTTGCCATGCCCTTTGCAAGGGCGTTGACGTCCTGCATATTGCCCAGCATCAGGATCAGGCCTACCAGGGTTCCGATCATGCCGAATGCTGGCGCAAAGCTGGCGGCCTTCTCATAGAAGCCCCGGTCCAGCGCATGGCGCTCGTCCAGCTGGTCCAGCTCCGCCTCCATGGCCTGGCGCACCTTCTCAGAGTCCACTGAATCCACCACCAGCAGAAGGCTGTTGTACAGAAACGGCTCATCAATGTCATTCAGCTTGTCCTCCAGCGACAAAAGTCCCTTCATGCGCGCCTCGGTAGCCAGCTCCACAATCTGCCGGATTGACTGCTCCGGCTGGAACTTGTAGGGCTTTACCACGATTTTCAAATGCTTGCCGATCTTTTTAAATGCCTCGGATGGGAACGACAGCATCATTACGCCAATCGTCCCGCCCACGGTAATTGCAATACTGGGTAAGTCAATGAAGGCCTTTAAGTTGTTCATAACAAGCTTCATACTCTCCTGGTCAAAGGTCATACCGAAGACTACCAGCACTACTGCCAAAATAAAACCGAGAATTGACATGATGTCCATAACTATTTCTTCCTTTTCCTAATACTTTTCTTATCCCTTAATCTGTTCAATCAAATCGCTGAAGGTCTTTCTGCGGAACGCTGCCACGCGCTCCACCACTTCTTCCTTTGACTCGCGCACAATCAGATGTTTGCCGTTGGTCAGGAGGATGGTGGTATCAGGATTCTCCATAATCATCTCGATCAGGTCGCAGTTCAATATATACTCTTCTCCGTTGAGTTTGCTCAGCAGAATCATGATCCCACCTCTTTCTCTTATCGTTTCAGATTTACAAGTTCTTCCAGTATGGAGTCTGATACAGTGATGATACGTGAGTTGGCCTGGAAGCCCCTCTGTGTAACGATCATGTCGGAAAATTCTGTGGAAATATCCACATTGGACATCTCCATGGAGGAGGTCTTAATGGCGCCTGTTCCGCCCTCGCCGGCCTGGTTGGCCTTGGCCTCGCCGGAGTTGGCGGTTGCGCGGAAGTAGGAGTTTCCAACTTCTTCCAGTCCGTAAGGGTTTTCAAAGCTCACCAGGTCGATACGGCCGATCTGGATCTTGCCCAGATCCGGGTGGGTTGCCTCGATGATTCCGTTTGACAGAATCGCCACCGCCTGCCCGGAGAGGTTGAGGGCGCCGCCCTCTGTGCCGCCTTCCAAGGTAAATGTTCCGCTGCCCAGTCCCAGGTCGTCCGACTGGGTGGCCGCCGTGATGCTGCCCGCGTTGTTCTTTGGATCAAAGGAGGCGTATACCTTATCGCTGTCCGCCGCGCCTGCGAATGCGGTGTTGACGCCCGCGAAGCCGGTGTGGCTCATCTCCAGAAAGCCGGTTGTTCCTCCGGTTCCGTTGAGTTTGAAATCAGCGGCAGTTTCTCCGTCGTTGATCTCGCCCACATAGGTGTCGCCGTTTACCTTGGCTGTCACAACCCACTTGGCCTTGTTGCCGCCGCTGGCGGGAATCAGCTCTGCCGAATACTGGATGTTATCTGTGCCGCTGATGGCATTTCCGGCATCTCCCACACTCTTTAAATTCATGCCAAAAAATGATGTAGAGAAATCATTGCCCGTATGCGTAACCGGATTGAAGGACTGATGGGTCACCCCGGCGCTGCTTCCGTTAAATGCAGATGTGATAGCCGTATATCCCGGATGGCTCATCTCAATATACTGGCCGGTCCCAGCCTCCTTCAGCCACATCTTGCCGGCTGTGGTGGTATTCTCGTTGACCTCTCCCACGAACTCCCGTCCGCCGACGGTGGCTGTCACAAACCAGGCCATTTTGCCGTCCTTGTCAGGCTTCTGAACCGTCTTAAAGTCCACGTTGCCCGCAGCGTTAAATGCAGGGTCTGTACTCATCCCGGAGAATTTGAGGCCGCCGAAGATACCGTCGGCCTGGTCCACCGTACTGGTGAATTCAAAGGTACCCTGGTTGATTCCAAAGTTGTCGCCCAGCAGCTCCTCGCCGGTCAGCGGCTTCTGGAATATGTTCTCCGCCGGGGTAGCGGTGATGGTGAAATTGCCGCCCGGATGTGCCTTACCGCCGTTGCCGCGGGTGATGGCGCTGTTCATCTTGGAGGTGAAGTCCGCCAGGCTGTTGAAGGTGGCATTCTTGTTGACATGCACGGTGATGCTCTTGGTATTGATATCCTTGGCTTCCACTACCACATCCGCGCCTGAAGGCAGGTTGTCCTCGGCCTTAAATGTGATGGACACGTTGGCGTCCGTTGTGGCATTCTCCGATGTGATGGTGAACTGGATTCCGTTGATAGTCTGGGTCTTCTTGGCCAGTCCGCTGGACTGGGAGGGAATGTTCAGATGGATCTTCTCAGAGGACGGCGCCTTGCCCAGGGGGTCCCCGGAAACGCCCAGCACCGTGTATCCGTTGGAGTCCACCAGGTTGCCGCTGTGGGAATCCAGGCTTAAGTTGCCTGCTCTGGTGTAGAATACATTGCCGTCAGCATCCATTACCTGGAAAAATCCCTCGCCTGTGATGGCACAGTCCAGAGGTCTGCCTGTGGACTGAAGGGCTGAACGGCCCATATCCAGGTCGATTCCGCCCAGCTGTGATCCATATCCAACCTGGCTGGCGTTGGTACCGCCCTTGTTGTTGGTGCCGCCGGTTGCGTTCTGCAGGGTCTGATAGAATACGTCCTGAAAACGTGCGCGGCTTGATTTAAATCCATAGGTATTTACGTTGGCAATATTGTTGCCGATAACATCCAGCTTCGTCTGGTGTGCTTTCATACCTGACACTGCGGAATATAATGATCTTAACATAGTTACTCTCCTTTTTACCGCCTTACCCATCCAGCAATCAGGGTAAGAATAGCCTCCAAAAGGACCGGCTATATCATAACGGTTCCGTCAATGTTGGTGAATACAGTGCCTTTTAATGAGTCCTCATTTACCACTGTAACCACTCTGTTATTTTTTACATTTACAACAAATGCTGTTGAATCCATCAGGATCAGCGGTGACTGCAGGCCCTTCTCTCCGGCCAGCTTAACGCCCTCATTGAGCCGTTCCAGCCTCTGTGAAGATATCTCCACGCCCCGCTCCATCACGCGCTCCACTGCGTGCTTGGAAAAAGATACCTGGCTTTCCTCCTTGAGCTTCTGCTCCAGCAGTTCTTTAAACGCGCTGTCCTTGCCTGTTTCCTTCTGTCTGTTCTTCTGGACTTCCCAAGGGGCTCCTGTAACGATAGGGGTATTCAGCAGTTTATTGTATATCATAGAATCCATTCTCTGCCCTCCTGTCTAGGTCTGGTCCATTATACGGCTCCGCCGCCAGGCCCTTTGCCGTCCTCGCCGCCGCTGCCTTCCTCACTGCCGCCTTCGCCTTTATTGCCGCTGTCTTCACCGCCGCCTTCATTGCCGCTGCCATTTGTCTCAGCCGCAGTCTTGATCTCCATCAGCTCATCCATTCCGTAGGGTTCTCCGTTTACATAGATCACGAATTTCCCATCCAGCAGCGATACCTTGTTCACGACGCCCTCTGTGGTCTTAAGCTCCCCTGCCACTGTGAATTTCGCGGCCTGGACCGTCTTGCCCACCAGGGACGTGGCATAGGTGGTCTTGGAGTTGTAAGCCATCTCCTCCATCTGCTGCATACTGGATATCTGGGCCAGCTGGGTCACATACTGGGTGTCATCCATGGGGTTCATAAAATCCTGGTTTTTCAGCTGCGCTACCATCAGCGTCAGGAAGTCGTCCATGGACACCAGTTTGTCCGACGCATCGCCGTATACGGCATCAATTACATTTCCGTCCTCAGGCGTCTCCTCCGTCCCATCCGTCTTGCTGCCTGAGTCCGAGGAAGTCCTGGAATTGGCTCCCGGTCCGCTCTGGGCCGCTGCCGCCCTGACATAAGGATTGCTGTAATCCGTTTGTACTGGCATATTTCTCCTCCTTACACATAAGCGTACAGTCTCCGCAGGCTGCTCTGCGCTGTCATGCGTTCTGTCTCCTGCCGGATCATGTCTGTCTCCATCACCTGCTGCCTGCCTGTGCCTCCACGGCCCCGGGTCTGCGCCTGAGCCTGCCGGCCCTGGTTCCTGAACATCTCCTGACCCGATCCGGCAAATTCCATGCCGCCCTGGCTGTTGTGGTAAACTGCCTCCACCTCCGCATGAAGGGGTTCCAGCATCTCCTTCAGGCTCATCATCTGGCTGTTCACCAGCTTCTCAGTCTCAGGGTTGGACACTGCCAGGCTGACTGTGGTCCTGCCTCCGGCGCTGGCCATGTGGACCACGATCTCTCCCAGTCCCTCCGGCTTCAGTCGGATTGTAAATTCCTGTAAATCACGCTTGATTCCCTGTTCCAGGCCCGCTTTTAACTGCTGGGCAACCGGTGTCTGAAGGTCCGAATCCGCGTTGTTCATCACAGGCCCATGCTTGTACACACTCTGCTTCGCCGCCAGCCGCTCCGTCAGATCCACTCCCCTGCCATCGGCATTGCGCCTCAGCTCTTCAAGGGCCTGGTTCTCCTGCTCCTGGTCAGACTTCTCCGTTACCTCCGGTGCTGCCGCCTTTTTGCTTCCCATGGCCTCCAGCTGCTCCGCATGGCCTTTCAGCAGATTGGAGAAGGTATCCTCTCCGCCGTCAGCTTCCGCCTTGGGCTGCTGCGCCTGAATCTTCGGCTCCGCAGTTTCCGATGCTTTCACAGATTCCGGCTGCCGTTCTACTGGCGCTTGGCTTCTTCCTCCGGCTGGTTCCGCCTCCTTGAGGGCTTCCCCTGCTGCCGCCTGATTCTGCGGCATACTGGCGTATGTCTCCCGCATGGCCGGACTTTCAATCGCGGTCTGCTGGTTCCCAGGTACCGGCTGCATGTCCATTACCTGGCCTTCGCCCAGAGCTGACGCCGTAATTGGCGCTGCCTCTGTCTCAGCGTTTTCCGGTTCCACCGGCATTTCCACGGGGATATCCACCAGCTGCATGGCCAGATCAGCCAGAAGCACATTTGTCTCATTGGTTTCACCCTTTGGCTCTGTCTTCCTGTCTTCCCCGGAGGCGTCCTCAGTATTCTGAGCATTCTTGTCATTCTGTGTCTTCTGGGCCTTGTCCGTGTTTTCGGACTGGTCCTGCTTTTTAACCGGCTGCTCTGAAGTTTCATCCTTGCCCCCCGAGACATGATTCCTGTCCTGGGCAGCTTTTCTGCTCTCCTTCAGCGCCTTGTCAAACACATCGGCAAAACCGGATGTCTCCGTCTTTGCCCCTTTTCCCAGCTCCGCAATTGTGGGTGCCGGCCCGCCTGCTCCGGCTGTTTTTACATTAATTCCCATATTCATTTTTCTCACCACCTTTCTGGTATGACTTATTTATCTGGAATCGCCGCGCCGTACAAAATCGCCTGCAACGTGTTCTGCAATGGTCTCCTGCTGCTCCTTTGCTTCGCCGCGCCGGTATTCCTCAATTTGATTTTCCTTCAGCTTCTCCAGTTTTTTCACTTCCCTGGAAGCCTCCAGCACAACTCCCTGCTGCTTCTCCACCTTGATCCGGGCCAGTTCCAGATCTTCGTTTAATTCCTTCAGCTTGTTTCTGGCGCTCTCCAGCACCGAGAAACTGGCCTTCAGCAAAAATATAGTGGTTCCCTCCGACTCCTGTCTGGCCATCTCCGCCCGTATCCCGGCGATGGTGCCTTCCATGTTCCTGGCTCTGGACTCCAGATCATCCCGGGCAGCGGTGAACCTTCCCAGAATCCCCATCTCCTTGTCCAGGTTCTGGGTCTGGTAATTCAGCATACGCTCCAGTGAAAATGCAAACTTTTTCATATACTCATCTCTACTCTGTCAATTTAATCATCTGGATAACCGCCTCCTCCAAGGAGAAGCTTTCATCCGTCTTTTGCTGCAGAAACTCATAGATCTTGTCAATCCTCACCAGGGCGTTGTCCAGCTCCCGGTTGGTTCCCTTTTTGTAGGCGCCGATGGACACCAGATCCAGATTGCTCTCATATACGGAGAGCAGCTTGCGGAGCTTCCCCGCGGCCTCCTTGTGTTCCGGAACCACGATGTCGCTCATGAGACGGCTGACGCTGGACAGGATGTCAATGGCCGGATACCTGTTCTTGGTGGCCACCTTCCTGGACAGCATGATATGCCCGTCTATGATACCGCGGACCGTATCTGACACCGGTTCATTGGCGTCATCTCCCTCCACCAGCACTGTGTAGATGCCGGTGATGGAACCCGTCTCAAAGTTCCCGGAGCGCTCCAGCAGTTTGGGCAGCTCCGAATAGATGGAAGGCGTGTAGCCTCTGGCCACCGGCGGCTCGCCGATGCTTAAGCCCACCTCCCTCTGGGCCATGGCAAATCTGGTGAGGGAGTCCATCATCAGAAGCACATCCATGCCCTGGTCCTTGAAATATTCCGCAATGGTGGTTGCCGTCATGGTACATTTGGAGCGCATCATGGCCGACTGGTTGGAGGTGGCTACCACCAGGACCGAACGCTTCAGTCCCTCTTCCCCCAGATCCCGGCTGATGAACTCCACAACCTCCCTGCTTCTCTCGCCCACCAGGGCAATGACATTGACATCCGCCTTTACATTCTTGGCAATCATGCCCATCAGGGTGCTCTTGCCCACGCCGCTGCCCGCGAAAATCCCCATTCTCTGGCCCTTGCCAATGGTCAGCAGCCCGTCGATGGCCTTCACGCCCATCTGGATCACCGTGTCGATTCTGGGGCGGTCCATGGGGTTGGAGCGTTTGCCGGTGATGGGGTAATAGGCTACATTTTCCACTGTCCCCTTGCCGTCTATGGGCATGCCCATGGCGTCCACAGTGCGTCCCACCAGATCCCTGGACACCGGAATCAGCAGCCGCTCCCCGGTGTTGCGCACGGCGCTGCCGTAACCGATACCCTCGATCTCCTCATAGGGCATGAGCAGCACTCTGTTCTCGCGAAAGCCCACTACCTCCGCCTTCACGGGAGGGCTGCCTCCCGGGACATCCACGGTACAGACATCCCCGATCCTGCATGCAGGCCCCATGGATTCCACCGTGGTTCCCACAATCTTGTCGATTTTTCCTAAATATGAATATAGATTGGCGTTCTGTATCGCCTGCTCTATTGTCTCTTTTTCCATCTGATCATACCGCCCCGTCACTTATTCAGCAGGTTTCTCAGCTGTTCCTTCAGATTCTCCAGCTGTACAAACACCGAGGCATCCACAATTCCGTCCTCAGTCTCAATCTGCACATATCCCGGCGGTTCCGGCTCTGTCCTCACACGGATATACCCGGAATTCCTGTCCCTCAGCGGCTCCAGCCGCCGTTCCAGTTCTTCCAGCAGACTGATGGACCCATCGGAAATGTGGACGACCACCTCGTGTTTATCCCGCTCCGACAGTACGGCCTGCTCTACCAGGTCGGCCAGCTCTGCTCCGCCGCCTTCCACCTTTTTCTGCAGAATCTTCTCCGCCGCCGTCAGGGCCAGATCCGTCACCCGGTCCATAATCTGCTGAAGGTATGCCTCAAAACGGCTGTCCAGACTGTCCACAGATTCCTGAACCTGTGAAAGCCCGCGGGATATCTCTGTCTCAGCCCTGCGGACGCCTTCGGCGTAACCTTCCTCCTCAGCCTGTTTCTTCATACGCGCCGCTTCTGTGAGGGCGGTGTTCATAATCTTGTCCCGCTGGTCATAGGCAGTCTCCAGGATCTTGGCAGCGGACTGTTCCGCCTGGCTCCTGGCCCGTTCCAGTATCTTCCTTTTTTCTTCCGAAATCAGGGCATAACGGGCGTTCTGCCCCGGCGGGATCTCATTTTCATCATGTTCGCCGTTGTCCCGGCTTGCCGGAGACGGCTGTGTCTCCCGGGGCAGCCCATAGGCAGCCACCCGCTCTGTTCCCAGAACGGTCTGTCCCGTTTTAAGTACCTTAGACAATGATCTCATCCTTTCCATCCTTGGAGATCACAATCTCGCCCTCCTCTTCCAGGCGCCGGATTGTGGCCACAATTCTCTGCTGGGCTTCCTCCACATCGCTCATGCGGATATTATGCAGATATTCGATATCGGTCTGAATAGACTCCCTCATACGCTTGGACATGTTGGAGAAAATTGCATTGACCACATCCCTGTTGCTGACCTTTAAGGCCACCGCCAGATCCTTGGAATCTGTCTCCCGCAGGAAACGCTGGACAGACAGGGGATCTAAGTATGCGATATCTTCGAATACGAACATCAGCTTGCGCACATCCTCCACCAGCTGCGGATTCTTGATGTTCAGCTCGTCAAATATATCCCGCTCGGTACTGCGGTCCACATGGTTCATCACATCCGCAATATAGTTGAGGCCGCCCACCTCCATGGTCTCCTCAGAGGAGGAGGAACCGATCTTCTTCTCCAGCACTTCCTCGGCTATCTTGATGGCCATGGGAAGGGCCCGGTCCATATTGGCGATCCGCTCCACCACGTCCACCCTTGTCTCCTGGGGCAGGTTGGCGATGATCTTGGAAGCCTGCTCCGGCGTGGCGTAGGATAAAATCAGGGCCAGTGTCTGAGGATGCTCATTCTGCACCGCTGTCATCAGGGTCTTGTAATCAACTTTTCGTATAAAACTGAATGCCTTTGTCTTCAGGGCCTTGCTGACACGGTCCATCAGGCTCTTGGCCTGCTGCTGGCCGAAGGCCTTCTCCAGCACTTCTTTGGCGTAATCTTTCCCGCCCTCTGTAATCACCTTCTCGGTGACGCAGCAGTCATAAAAATCTTTGGCGATATCTATCATCTCATCCTGGCCCAGGCGGGGCGGGCGTGTAATCTCCACGGACAGCTGTTCCACTTCGTTCTCCGTCAGATACCGGAATACCTCAGACGCCCGTTCCGTACCAAGCATCGATATGACAGCCGCCGCTTTTTCTGCTGCTCTTCTCTCTTCTGCCGGCATCTTACTTCTTATCCTCCTTCAGCCATGTACTGATCATGGACGCAATAATCTCCGGATTTTCCTGGGCAAAGGAGCGCACCTGGTCCACCGGATCTTCCGGCCTGGCGGGAACGCTGTTCAACTGATTCTGAACCGCAGCCTCACCTGCGCGCTCATCCAGTTCCTCCCCGGCCTGGAGATCATCCTCCTCAAAAGCGCTAAAGAGCGCCTGGTCCTCATTTCTCTGTTTTTTCTTCCTGCTGTGTAAAATAAAGATCAGAAGCAGCAGGAATATAAAGATACCCGCACCGATGCCAGCCGCAATAATCCGCGGGTCCAGCCTGCCCTCTCCCGGGGCATCCACCGGCTGGACTGCCGGTGTCTGGACTGCGGTCTTGTCAACTGCGATCTGCCTGAAGCTGGATACCACAATATCCTCCGGCGCGATGTTGGCCGCCTTGGATGCTGCGTCAATGAGCTGCTGTTTCTTCGCTTCCGTCAGATTGTCGTCATTTACAGTGATGGCCACAGTGGCTTTCTCTAGCTTTACGTTGTCCTTCTCAATCTGTTTGCGGATGTAGCCTACCAGATAATCCACATCCCGGTAATAGTCGCCGTTGTCCCGGTTGGCTCCGCCGCCGCCAGCGGCCCCATAGGTGGGGATGTCCGTATTGTTCTCCTCCCCTGCCACACCGCCTGCTCCTGCGCCTGCGCCGTCCAGGGACTGTCCCTCCCGGAACTGTTCCACCACGCCCTGGCCGTTCTCCTGGGGAGCGTACTGAAGGTCCTCGGTGATCATCTTATCATAATCAATAACCACTGTGGCCGACACGCGGATCTGCCCCGGCGGGTATGCCAGGGTCAGCACGTTCATAATCTTGTCCTGCAGGCGTTTCTCCACCTTGGTCTCAAAGTCCAGGCGGCCCAGGCCATAGCTGGTGGTGCCTTCGATCTCCCCGGACAGCATCTCCTGCATGGTCTCTGCGTTGACCACTGTCACATTCTCCGGCAGAAGCCTGGGAACGCTGTTGGAGATCAGGTGCTTGATGGCCGCCACCTTCTCCGGCGACAGCTCATAGGCCGGCATCAGCGTCAGGGAAACCGATCCCGTACTGACCGCGCTCTGCTCCTCCCACACATAGCTGCTCTCATCCGGCACATTCAGGGTGACAATGGCATTCTTAACCCCGTTCATGTCTTTCAGCGTGCGCTCCATACGGTCCTGAAGGTTCATCAGAAGGTACTGGCGTTTCTCAAATTCCGTTGTGGTAAATCCTGTATTATCCGAAAAAATATCAAAAGGAAGTGCCGTTTTCGGATATCCCAGTTCTGACATATCAAGCATAATGTCTCCCAGCTGAGATTCCGGAACCGTCACTTCTCCCTCAGAGTTCCTTTTAGCTTCCACACCGCGTCCATTTAATACTGCGAAAACCTCGCTGTTCTCCTCCCTGGAAATTCCTGGAAAAAGAGTAACGAAATCCCCCCCTTTGTTTGTATTCAGAAATACTGCTGCTGCAAGAGCAACGATTACCGCCGCGGCTGCTCCCGCTGCAGCCATCCGTTTCTTTTTACTGTTAAAAAAGCGGCTGACTGTTTTGTTTCCGTCAACCGCCGATTTTATATTGTCTGTCATCGCCATAGTTCCACCACTGCTATCTTTCTATTATTCTTAAATCTGCATACCCATAACCTGAGTATATGCGCTGACCGCCTTGCTGGCCAGCTGGGTCGTAAACTCGATCGCAGCTGCGGATTGTTCTGCCTGTATTAACGCTGTATGTAAGTTGTCAATCTGGCCTGTGGCAAGCTTCACATCCATATCCCTTGTGTCTTTTATAGCCTGGTCCGCTTCCTTAATGGCATTTTCAAATATATTTTTAAAATTGGCGGCCGCCGGCTGTTGAGGTGCCTTAGCGGCAGTTTTCAACTCTTTTAAGGACTGAACCCCGTCCATTTTCGCAATAGGTACAATAAACATATTTTTCTCCTAAATGGCTCTTTTTTGTAACCTGCTCTTTATCCCGATGGTTTAAGTATATCTTTATAAGTGCGTTACGTCAACTTAAAACTTAAGAAATTTGTCGAATTTTGTAACATTATTTTCGAAATTATTAAGAAATCCCCCTCAGTGTCGCATAATTCTGCCAAAAAAATATCACTCTATTTTCCTTCTCGACAAAAATAGAGTGATATTTACGTTTTTTATAATTGCATTTCCTTTAATTAGTCCAAATCCCATCCGCATTCAGATAATGGCCGTCTATATTTGTGCTTCTCTGCATGATGCCGTTATCTGGTGAAAAATAATACCATTTTCCACCCTGCTGCAGCCAGCCCGTATGCATACTTCCATCGTCATCCAGGTAGTACCTGCTGGCCCCCAGAGTCAGCCAGCCTTTCTGCATACTTCCATCCCCAGCCAGGTAAAACCACTTCCTGTTGTCCTGGAACCATCCGGTCTGCATGGCGCCATTACTGTCCAGATAATAGTATTTTCCATCCCTGAGCTGCCAGCCTGTGAGCATGTAACCGTCATAGTCAAACAGATACCACGCGCCGCCGATATTCTGCCAGCCATTTTTGGGGTAGGAGCCATCTACATTCCTGTACCACCAGCCGTCCGAGGTCTTTACCCAGCCAACGCTGGATGGCGTCATATTGGACTTCTCACCAGAATTGTTGGGATCATAGATCTCGTCATAGTCAATATCCTGTTCATCCGAGTACACCCAGTCTCCGCTGGCCACATAACCCAGTTCCTCCGAGTCCTTGGCAATCCCCCGCACGCGGAACTGGTATTTCCCCGCCTGGGTCATCAGCGGATAAAAGTCATAGGTAGTTGCATTAACCTTCTCCACTCCCTGTACCAGCTGGCCGTCCCGGGTCAGCTTCAGTTCATAGGCTCCGGCATAGGGAACCGCTTCCCAGGAAGCCTTCCCAAGAGGATAACCCAGCCACTCCGCGGTGTTGGTAATATCCAGCGTGCCTGAAACCGGCGGCAGCTTCACTGTCAGCAGCAAGGTCTCATTATTATCCTTGCGTTTGACGGAGCTGTAGGTTGCCCCGGAGATCTGGAACTTGCTGGCCCCGGTGGTCCGGTCAAAATAGTATCCGGTTTTGGCATGGATCTCAATCTGCGCCTTGGGCACATCCCCCAGCTCCCAGTATTCCTTCTTATTATCAACCCACACATATGCGCCGATTGTGTACAGGCTGCTGTCTGTGATTGTGTGCACAGTTCCCGCCTGAAGTTCGTAGTCCGCCTTCACATCAGAACTCACCTGGATCGATACGGATGTAATGGGTGTTCTCGTCTCATTTTTTACCGCCGCCATGGACGTACCCGCAGACAGAACAGCTCCAAGTATCCCACATGCAAGGCTGACCGCCGCCGCCCTCTTTATCCTCTGCAACATAATATCCTCCTTCTGCCTTTACGGAACCCATATGCCGTCTGCATTGACATAATAACTCTGCACGGTGCGGTCCTTCACCATCCGCCCGTCCGCCGGATCCAGGTAATACCAGTTATCCCGGTAGCGGATCCATCCGGTGGCCATGCTGCCGTCCGGGTTCATATAATACCAGTCTCCATTCACCTGATTCCATCCGCCGGTGACCATCCCGATCTCCGGGTCCAGATAATACCAGGTCCGGTTGTACTGAAACCAGCCCGTAACCATATCTCCGTTGCTGGTCAGGTAGTATTGGCGGTCGTTTTTCTTCTGCCAGCCGGTGAGCATATAGCCTTCCATGTTGAACAGATACCATTTTCCATTGATCATCTGCCAGCAGTTAACTGGATAAGTATTATCCGCATTCTGATACCACCAGCCGTTTTTATCCTGCTGCCAGCCTGCCGGCCCTGCCTCCGGGCCATTTGGATTCCGGCTGCTCTCTCCCGGCCCGCTGCCGGAATTGCCGCCCGTACTGCCGCCGGACGGCGAACCGCCTGAGGCCCCGTTGGAGGACGTGTGGTTCTCCGCCGACTGGGCATCCCGCAGTGTGATCTCCTGGTTGTTGGACTCCGCCCAGTCTCCGGCCTTCAGGTACTCTGACTCGGATTCTGTTTTGGCAATGGCCCTTACCTTGAAATAATACTCTCCCTTTTCCGTCATCCGGGAGAAAAAATCGTACTTCGTGGAAGCAGTCTTTTCCACGCGGTACACCATGTGGTCATTGCAGAACAGCTTCACCTCGTACGCATTGGCGTGTTCCACCTCACTCCATTTCGCCTTGCCCAGGGGGGAGTCCTCCCAGTATGCATCCTCCACTGTGCCCAGGGTGCCTTTAATGGGCTTTAACTTAACCACCAAGGTCAGGCTGGTGTTGCCCGAGCCCTTTTTCGCATATGAAAATACCGCATTTCTGATACTCGCCTTGCTGCCGGTTATGGAGTTGAAGTAATACCCCTCCTCCGCCTCCAGCTCTATATTCACCTTGGGCGTCTCCCCTGCCTTCCAGCTGCTTTTTGCATTGTCAAAATCGCAGGAAACCACCCTGTACTTGGAGCTGTTTGCCTCCGCGCTGACTGACCCGCTGTCAGAATCCGCCTCCACCGACGAAGTCACTGTGACCGACACCGACTTGATGGCCTCATCCGCATAGGAAATTATCGATAACCCAAATGCCATAACCGCCGCTGCCCCCAGCAGGCATAATAACTTAACAAATCCTTTTCTCTGCACAGTACCTTTTCTCCCCTCTGTAACCTATCTGGAAATATTTGGAAATATAGAAAATATTTATGATGGCCGGCGGATGGATACAATTGTCCGGTACGCCGGGTCGTAGTCCACCCTGATTCCCGCCTTGGCTGAGCTTGCGTGTACGATTCGGCCGTCTCCGATGTACATGGCCACATGGCCCGGATAACAGATCAGATCCCCGGGCTCCATGTCCTGGTACGCAATCTCCTTGCCGTATTTCGCCTGCTCCCCGGACGTCCTGGGTATGGACACCCCAAAATTCCGGTAGACTGACTGGACAAATCCTGAAC
>URUZ01000058.1 GCA_900551225.1 uncultured Clostridium sp. | reverse complement strand
ATATTAAGATTGAGCAATTATAATAAATCTATAGCAAAGATAACCGCCTGGAAAAAAAAGTGTAAATAATATATAAGCACCCTTCAGGTAACGTTTATAGTATAATATAGAAAGATGAAAAATACCAGACAAAAGAAATACCAGGAGGTGCATTGTTATGAAACGATGGAAGAGACAGAACATCCGGTTCAACCTGGGCGTGACTGCGGCGTTTGCGCTGGCGGTGGTCCTGACGGGGGCTCTGGCCTACAGTTTCAACCAGTATAAAACCCAGATCATAAAAGAGCAGGAGGAGCAGCTGCTGACCATTTCCAAGGCAGTGTCCAACAGCATTTCCGTGTACACGGACTTTTATTTCGCGGATCTTGTAGATGTGAATACATATGACGAGTACCAGCAGGCCGGTGCCCTCTACCTGGAACAGGGGGAGGAGGGGCCTATCCGGAAGTTCCTGACCGAGCACATGCGGATTCAGAATGAGGACGTGTCCAACTTTCTGGTCAGCAGTGATCCGGAAGATGACGGTGACCATCAGGTGCTGATCCAGGGTGGAGAGGACAGAAGCTATACCAGCGTAAACCACTTTTCTGGCAAAGAGCAGGACTCCCGCATCGATATCTTAAAAGATGAGGAGAACCAGTATTATCTGGGACTGTCCATGCCAACGCTGGACGGCAGCCTGCGGCTGTACTTTGTGATCAACATTGAGCGCATGTACCAGAAGGTTGCTTCCTATATAAAGGTGGGGGAGAACGGTTATGTGATGATCAAGGATTCCTCCGGTCTCATCCTAATGCACCCTGTGAAGAAGCAGATTGGCTCCGACGTGATAGAGGGCAGGGAGAAGATGTACCCTGATTTTGACTTCACTGAGCTGACGGAACTGATCGAGCACCAGAAGCAGGGAAAAGAAGCTGTGGAGATCTACCATTCCTACTGGTGGGCCGACGAAGTGCCCAAACGGGTGAAGAAGATAGCGGCGTACACGCCGGTGTGGTTCCAGGATGATTTCATTATTGTAAGCGCAGTCATTGACTACAATGAGATCGCCCAGCCCATTAACAAGGCCATGATTTCCATCTCCCTTCTGACCATTGCCATTATGACCACATTTGCCGTGGTGCTCTACAAACTGCAGATATCCTCCAAAGCCCGCACCCGGGTGGAACAGGAAAATGAATATCTGCGGGAATTGAACAGCAAACTGGAAGAGCTGCGCCGCCGTGAGGAACAGATGTCCCACGACCAGAGACTGCAGCTGATGGGAACCCTCACAGGGGGAATTGCCCACGAGTTTAATAACCTGCTGACCCCCATCATGGGGTATTCCGGCATGATCATGGCCGATCGAACAGAGCAGGATGACATATACGAAAGCGCTGAGGAGATCTACAGCGCTGCTGAGAAAGCCAAGGAGATCATCAGGCAGATTGCATCCTTAAGCAGAAAACATGCCAATGCGCCGGTGAAACCCTTGAATGTAAAGAGTGCCGCCGAAGGCGTACTGCGGATTATCGACACCGTGATACCGCCCAATGCGCGGCTGAAGGTACAAATGAACTGGGATGATGACTGTTATATCCTGTGCAGCGAGACAGAATTCAATCAGATTATTCTGAATCTGTGCACCAATGCCTTTTATGCGATGAAGAGCCGCGACGGAATCCTGGAGATGACGGGAACCGTGGTCAGCGGCAGGGAAGCGGAGACTGCGGTCAAGACTTCCAGGCATATGGACTCCTATGTCCGCATCACGGTTGCGGATAACGGGGAGGGCATAAGGGAGGAACAGCTGAACCATATATTCGATCCATTCTTTACCACCAAACAGGTGGGAGAGGGAACTGGTCTGGGACTGTCCACGGTCCAGAGCATTTTGGAGGCCGCAAACGGCGGAATACAGGTGGAGAGCAAGGTAGGTGAGGGGAGCCGCTTTACGATTTATATCCCCGTCTGCCAGGGCGAAGTCAGGCCCAGCGGGAAACGCCCCCGGCCCCGGACAGGAGCCGGAGGCAGCAGCAGGAACATTCTGCTGGTTGAGGATGACAAGAAGATCCTGAAAATGTTTGAGAAGGCGCTGACAGCCGCAGGCTTTGATGTGACGGCTATCGGGAATCCGCTGGATGCACAGGATTGCCTGAGAGAGGGCAGCTATGACGTGATTGTCACAGATTACGCCATGCCGAAGATGAACGGAGCCCAGATAGCGGCTCTGGCCAGGGAACTGGGGGTGGACTGTAAAGTCATATTGGTCACAGGACTGGTGGAGGATAAGGTTCTGGAGTATTACCAGAAGAATCTGATCCACGCGCTGCTTTTAAAGCCGCTGGAGTGCCAGACTTTGATCGACACCATTATCCGGGAGACCGGAAAGTAGTTTTTACATGAATTTAGCTCACTGGGAGAGGGAAGCCGGCCCCATCCTGGAGGAGTTGAAGATATAAATGATAAAGTTTCTAATATGAGGAGGAAAAGTTATGTATTTAGCGTTTCTCGGGTTTGCAATGATCGTAGTGTTTATGGCGCTGATCATGGCAAAAAAATTAAGTCCCTTTACATCTTTGATTATTATCCCCATTATCTTCGGCCTGCTGGCCGGATACGGATGGGATACCCTGAAATATGCCATGAGCGGTATCAAGGACGTGGCTTCAACATTTTCCATGATGTTGTTTGCGATTCTGTACTTTGGCGTAATGCTGGCCGTAGGCCTGTTTGATCCCATGGTTGACAGAGTGGTTTCGTGGTGCAAGGGCGATCCCCTGAAGGTATTGGTTGGCACTGCTGTGCTGGCGGCTGTTGTGTCTCTGGACGGCGACGGAACTACCACGGTTATCATCTGCTGCTCCGCTATGATCCCGATCTATAATCGTTTAAAGATTAAAAAGATCCATCTGGCGACCCTGATCATTTTACAGAACTGTATCATGAACCTGATTCCCTGGGGCGGCCCCACGGCCCGTGTAATGTCTGTTATGAATCTGGATGCCAGTGAAATCTTCGGACCTCTGGTTCCCGGTATGATTGTGTCCGCTATTTATGTAATCGGCGTATCTTACTGGCTGGGTTTAAAAGAGCGCAAACGCTTGGGCATCAGCAAGGATGTGACAGGTACTGCGGTTCATATGGAGATGTCGGAAGAAGAAAAATCTTGGAAACGTCCTAAACTGATTTGGTTTAACCTGATTTTAACCGCTGCGATTATTGTGGTCCTGGTTAAAGGCCTGGCCTCCTCTGCGATTCTGTTTGGCGTGGGTATTGCAATCGCCCTGATTGTGAACTTCCCCAATACAAAGCAGCAGAGAAAGGTAATCGAGAACTTTGCTCCTGATATGATCAACGTAGTTATGATGGTTCTGGGTGCAGGCGTTCTGATGGGCGTTCTCAACGGTCCGGAAGATGCAGGCATGTCCAACGCCATTGCACAGTTCCTGGTATCCGTGATTCCGGAGTCCATGGGCAGATTCTTTGCAATTGTTATCGCATTTATCAGCGCCCCCGGAACTTACCTTCTGAACAACGACGCGTTCTACTACGGCGTGCTGCCGCCACTGGCCGCAACCGCCCAGGCTTACGGCTTCACCAGCCTTCAGATTGGATTTGCAGCCCTTATGGGTCAGGCATTCCACTTCTTAAGCCCGCTGGTACCCTTCATCTACCTGCTGATGGATAAGACGGAAATCACCCTGGCACAGTATCAGGCGGTTCTGTTCAAGTGGTGTATCGGTATCTTCGTGATCTTTATGGCAATGGGTATGATATTAGGCTACCTGCCAATCCTGTAATCTGCACATAGAACGGCCAAAGGCCTAACATGGCGGGAGAGCTTAGGCTTTCCCGCCATATTTTTGGCGAACAATGACAAGAAAGGCAATAGCAGGGTGAAAGGTCCTGTGGTATACTAAATGCAGTTTGTATAAGATATCACAGGAGGTTATAGATGAAGCAGATAGTAGATGAGATCAGGGAGCTGGCCAGGGAGATTCAGGGAATGGAGGAAGATCCGGCTGCAAGAGCAGTGGGGCGCGATGAGTTCGCGCTGCTGCTGAGCGGTGTGGCAACATGCCGGATAGCGCCGGGTGTGCCGGTGCATATGGGATATGAGTCATTATATCAATGTGAGGACGAGAAGAGCAGGGAGGACTTAAGGGCCCATCTGTTCCGTCTGTACCGCATCAAGGATATGGAGAGCCTGAAAAGCGCCTGTTTTGATCAGTTTACATCGGGCAGGGAATATGAGCAGTTTATGACCTTCTGGTGCGATGCGCCTCTGTTTGACGTAAATGAGCTGAATGAGGGCGGAAGGAAGGCATTTGAGCAGCGGAAAGCCCTGGCTGAGTGCTTTTATCCGTTTTTGGGGGAGAAAGGCTTCTATGCCTGGGACATCAATGAGCGGATTGGGCTTTGCAGGCTATCCCTGGCCTGCGGTTTGATCAGCAGGGAGAATATGACGAGATAGTGGACAGCCAGGTTAAAAAGGCGCTGGTGTTCTATGATTCTTATAAAGAGTTTGCCATCAGCCTGGTGTGCGGCGCCCTGTATGATGTGCCGGGAAATGATGAGGCGGATATGGCTTCATTTCTGGATATCAACCGGAATATGGTGCGGCATCTCCTGGGGAAAGACGGCGCCTGGGAGAGAAACAGGTGGTTCGTGCCTGAGAAGCGGGAGTGGATAGCCCTGCTGCCTCACAATGGCGGCTGTATTGTGTCAAAACGGGTCGCAGACGGGGAAGAGATCGGGTATATGTACCGGGATGAAAGCCCAAGTACAGAGTGGGCTGACACCGGATGGCGTTTTTTCGTGGGGGATGAGGATGAGGACTATGTGGAAAATGCGGACAATTTCTCAATCTGGTCGCTGAACGATGTATGCAATGTGGAGCCGGAGGTGCTGGGGTATGTGGAGGCACAACCGGGGGATGCATTTGGAAGGGATGAGAATGGGAAATGGAGACGGGAAAACGCGAATAACAGCAGCGGGAAGGAGGTTCTATGATTAAACCGGTTGGCGGGAAGCGGATCTCAAAGATCGATGCCTACTTAAACTGTGCGGAGAACTTTGCTTACCGGAGCACCTGCCTGAAGCGGAAATATGGGGCAGTGCTGGTAAAGGATGATGCAGTGATTTCCACCGGGTACAATGGATCTCCCAGGGGATTTGAGAACTGCTGTGATATTGGGAGCTGCCCCAGAATTGAGCAAAATCTGCACCAGGGCCAGGGGTATGGGATGTGCAGGGCAGTTCACGCGGAGGCCAACGCGCTGCTCAACTGTTCCAGGGAACAGACCATGGGAGCAGATCTGTACCTGGCCGGCGTGAACCCCGGTGACTGCTCGGTCCACAGGGCAAAGCCCTGCCCCCTGTGCGCCCGCATGATCATCCAAGCGGGAATCCAGAATGTGATCCTGCGGGTGGGCGAAGGGCCGGACAACTTCCAGGTTCTGCCGGCCAGGGAACTGCAGTGGTTTATTGATGAGGGGGAAGGACAGATATAATGGAAGTGAAGTTCTGGGACAGGGCGGAGCAAAGGCAGCTGGAATTCGTAGTGATTGTCTCCCGGCATAACGGGAAGTGGGTGTTCTGCAAACACAAGGAGCGGAGTACCTATGAATGTCCGGGCGGGCACATTGAGACATTCAGCCAATTATACTGAAACGGGCAGCGGAATATTGGGGTTTGTGATCCAAATTTAGCGCGGAACCGTTATTTTGCCGCAGCGCAGGCTGATCCCTTGCGGGGCACGGGAAGATGAGCAAAAAAGTACCCAATAAAACGGAAACAGCCCTTAAAAAAATAGGCGAAACCTATAATGCATATAAGGAATATAGTATTTGCCTATTCCTGGCAAATGGAATAAAATGAGTATATTGAATATTAAACCTGAACTTAATTGGTGGGGGAAACCCGAGCAATGATCACAAGGAGGAGAATGGAAATGGAAATCAAGAAAGCAGCGATGGCTGGCACCTTGGAATCCAGCGATGCACAGGTTACAGTGGAGCCTGGCACACAGGGGATTGAGCTTTCTATTGAAAGCAGCGTTATTCATCAGTTTGGAAGACAGATCAAGGCGACCGTTATGGAGACTCTGGAGCGCATGGAGATCCAGGATGCGAAGGTGACGGTTGTGGATAAGGGCGCTTTGGACTGTACCTTAAAGGCCCGCGTGGAATGCGCTGTGTACCGTTCTAATGATATAGTAGAAAATCTTCCATGGGGAGGTAAAATCAAATGACCCATCCTAATAAAAAGAGACTGAGAAGATCCATGATGTTCTTAAATGCCCAGAAGCCCAGCCTGATCAAAGATCCCTATATCTATGGGGCTGACTCCATTATGCTGGATCTGGAGGACGCAGTGGCTGAGAATCAGAAGGATTCCGCCAGATACTCCCTGTATCATGCCCTTCAGGAGATCGACTACCGCGGGACTGAGCGCGTTGTGCGTATCAACGGCCTGGATACCCCTCACTGGCAGGAAGATATCCGTGTCTGCGTGGCAGGCGGAGCAGATACCATCCGTATTGCAAAGACAGAGTGCGCACAGGATGTACACACCGTGGAAGAGCGTGTGCTGGCTGCTGAGCGCGAGTTTGGAAGACCTGAGGGAAGCACTCTTTTGATGGCAGCCCTGGAGTCCTGCAACGGCGTGTTAAATGCACTTGAGATCTGCCGTTCCTCTGAGAGACTGTTCGGCGTTGCCTTAAGCGGCGGCGATTACACCAAAGACCTTCAGACCAAGATCACCGGAACCGGCGTGGAGCTGGCAGGAGCCAGACAGCACATGATCATGGCTGCCAGAGCTGCGGGCGTACAGTGCTTTGACACCGTATTCACCAATCTGGACGACATGGAAGGCTTCGAGCGGGAAGTTGAAATGATCAAGATGATGGGCTTCGACGGTAAATCCATTGTGAATCCACGTCAGATTGCGATTGTACATAAAATCTTCACTCCCACCCAGAAGGATATCATCTTCGCTGAGAAGGTTGTCCGGGAAATCGATGAAAAGAAGGCGCTGGGAATCGGCGTGTTTACCGTAGACGGCAAGATGATCGACATTGCATTCTATGACGGTGCAAAGAGAACCATCGATCTGGCCAAAGCATCTGGTGTATATGAGGGGGATCTGTAATATGATAAACGCAGTAGGAAGAGATATTCCGGAGGAAGTATTAAAGGCAACAGGTAAAGAGATTTTCCAGGGCGCATATGCCAAGGAAGGTTATGAATATAAGAAGGCTGCTCCCACGGTCCGCGCTTACATGGACCCCAATAAGAGCAAGCGCGTGGACTCCATCCACGATGTGCTGGTGAAATGCGGTATCAAGGACGGAATGACCCTGTCCTTCCACCATCATTTCCGCGAGGGCGACTATGTGGTGAACATGGTTATGGCAGAAGTGCAGAAGATGGGTATCAAGGACATCACCATCTGCGCCAGCTCCATGGGTAAAGCCCATGATCCCATCCTGCCCATGATCGAGGACGGCACTGTAACAGGAATCCAGTCCTCCGGTGTGAGAGGCAAGATCGGCGAGGCCATCTCCGCCGGCAAATTAAAGAATCTGGCAATCATGCGCTCCCACGGCGGCCGTGTGAGAGCCATTGAGGCGGGAGAGGTTCAGATCGACATCGCATTTATCGGCGCGCCCACCTGTGACGAGTACGGCAACATGCGTGCCAATGGCGGCAAGAGCGACTGCGGCGTGCTGTCCTATGCCATGAGTGACGCCAAGTATGCCAACAAGGTAGTGGCCATCACAGACTGCCTGGTACCGTCCCCCAACCTGCCTGCCAGCATTTCCCAGGTAGACGTGGACTTCGTGGTGGTAGTGGATGAGATCGGCAACCCTGCCAAGATCGCCACCGGAGCTGCAAAGCCAACCACTGACGTGCGCAAGACCTTAATGGCTGATTACTGCACACAGTTCGTTATCAACACTCCGTACTTTAAGGACGGATTCACATATCAGACAGGCGTAGGCGGCGCTTCCATCGCGTCCACCATCTCTCTGGGCAAGATCATGAAAGAGCGTGGAATCAAGATGAAATTCGGCGTGGGCGGCATCGCAGGCCCCATGTGCAAGCTGCTGGAAGAGGGACTGATCGAGACTCTGGTGGATACCCAGGATTTTGATATCGCTGCGATTGAGTCCATCAAGAGCAATCCCAGACATTTTGAGATCTCTGCCTCTGAGTATGCCAACCCATTTAACAAGGGCGCCTATGTAAACCAGCTGGATTTCGTGATCCTGGCTGCCTTGGAAGTGGATGTTCACTTCAACTGCAACGTGGTGGTAGGTTCTGACGGCGTGGTTACCGGCGCCCAGGGCGGACATCCGGACACTGCCGCCGGCGCGAAATGCACCATCGTGATCGCCCCCTTACTGCAGGGCAGAATCCCGGCGATCTGCAGCGAAGTGACCACAGTTACCACTCCCGGCGAGACGGTGGATGTGATCATCACAGACTATGGCGTGGCCATCAACCCTGCAAGGCAGGATCTGATCAAGGCTATGGAGGGCGTGAAGCTTCCCTTCTACACCATCGAGGAACTGCGCGACAAGGCATATTCCATGGTGGGAGAGCCTGATCCGGTACAGTTTGATGATAAGGTAGTGGGCATCATCGAGGCCCGCGACGGCACCATCATCGATGTGGTGCGCAAAGTAAAGAACTATGAGTTCAAGTAAGGTTCAACAGAACCCCATGATTCGATAATCCCTAGACGAAAGACGGACTGACGGCGTTATGCTGATGGTCCGTCTTTTGCTGTATTCACCCCTGTGTAGAAACAAAAATGTAACCATTTTGTAATAATTTTGTGAAATTTGGAAAGAATCCTCCATATAATATATTGTACGGACTGTTTTTATACTGTCCAATGCATTAAATCAGGAGGAACAACAATGGTAAAATTTGTAAAAATAGCAGCTACAGTAATGACGGCAGCCATCTGCCTGTCCTTTCCTGCATTGGCAGGAGAGGGGGAGGTTGTGGCACCCATAGCAGCAGATGCTGCCAAGGAGCTGCAGTCGCCGGGCACAGTCTATGTGGGATTCGGGGGACCGGGTATGGACCCGGCTTTAAAGGATGCGCCGGAGGGCACAGTGGAGCTGGTCAGCGGCCCCGCAGCCCCGGTTCAGGGACCTGCTGTATTCGGCTCAGGCATGGCCTATACGGAAAAGGATCTGTACATTCTGGCCCATGTGATCTGCGGAGAGGCACAGAGCTATCCGGATTCAGAGCAGCTGTACGTGGGTTCGGTCGTGTTAAACAGGATGAACAGCGGCCGATATCCCGGCTCAATAGAGGGCGTGGTATTCCAGAGCGGCCAGTATTCCTGCACCAGGGACGGCAATTATAACAGGACGCCAACCGCGGCCAACTGGGCCAATGCCAAGTGGCTGCTGGAGAACGGGAGCATCCTTCCCGGCAATGTGGTGTTTCAGTCAGGCGGCCGCCAGGGCAGGGGCGTGTACCTGCGCACCTCATACCATCTCTACTGCTATTGATAAAAACTATAGCAGGTATAAACAAAAAGATATGGGCAATTTGCCGGAATTGGGATGAAATAGGGGGCCATTATATGGTATACTATGAACACTTAGTGAGGTACTATCGAGCTTAGTGTGAGTTACACCCTTTCACTTAGTGAGGTATTATCGAACTTAGTGAACAGGGTGTACTATGAACACTCAGTGAAGTATAATAGAACTTTGTGAATAGTTCCGGTGAATTGAATAAGAACAAAAGGGGAGGCTGCCAAGTGGAGACGAATGTATTGGAGGCGGAGAGCGGGCGTCAGATGGGAAGAGGGAAGCGTCTGCTGACCATATTTACAGTGCTGTTCAAGGTGGGCTGTGTGACCTTCGGCGGAGGCTGGGGGATTATAGCACAGATGCAGGAGGAGTTCGTGGACCGGCGCCACTGGATGGAGGAGGAGCAGCTGGTAGATTTCATCTCCCTGGGTAAATCCTTCCCTGGTATTATGATCATCAATATCGCCGTGTTGTTCGGGTACACCATGGAAGGGTTCTGGGGAGCCGTGATTGCGGCCTTCAGCCTGTCCCTGCCCGCCCTGATCAGCATCACGGTGGTTACATATTTTTATTCAGCCCTAAAGGACAATGTGCTGGTGGCCCGGGCTCTGGATGGAGTGCGCTGCGCCGTGATCCCCATTATTCTGGCCGCTGCCGTGCGCCTGAAGGACAAATCCCTGGTGGATAAGCCGGGCTACGTCCTGGCGGGAATCGCTGTGCTGGTGTGCACCTTTACGGGGGTGAACAAGGCGCTTGTGGTGATTGGGGGAGCGGCATTCGGACTGCTGACTCTGGCAGCTAAGAAAAGGGGGCGTAAGTCATGATCTACCTTCAGCTGTTCCTGTCCTTTCTTAAGATCGGGTTCTTCAGCTTCGGCGGGACGACCATGGTGCCCGTTATCAATGATGAAGTGCTTCGCTACGGCTGGATGACCGTGGACGAGGTGATGGATATTGTGGCGATAGCGGAGATGACGCCCGGTTCCCTGGGAATCAACTGCGCCACCTTTGTGGGGCTGCGCGCGGCCGGTGTGGCAGGCTCCATGTGCGCAAGCCTGGGCGTGATGATGCCCTCCCTGACGCTGTGTATGCTGGCGGCCCGGTTCATCATCAAACTGAAGGACAATCCGGCCCTGGAATCCGCTCTGGGCGGAATCCGGCCGGTGTGCCTTGGCATGGTGTTCGCTGTGGGGCTGACCATGGGATACTCCATTCTGCTGGCGAACAATGTGCCTCAGTGGAATCTGGTGATGATCACAGTCATTACGGCTGCTGCAATGTTTAAATTCCATCTCAGCGTGCCAAAGACCATATTACTGGCCGCTGTTCTCGGGCTTATATTTGGATAGGGGATTGTCCTTTAAGAAGGGATTATCCACCTCCACAAGTATATTGATGAAATCGTGCATGTACCTGGTCAGGTACAGGTCCTTGCGGTGGCATATGTAACAGTGGCGCATGCTGTCCGTTCCCATCAGGGGATAGATGGCCGCATTCTGCCGTATCTCCTGGCTGTTTTCAATGTAGTTTAAGGGGCAGATCGTCACTGCGCCGCAGGCAATGGCCACTTTCTTCTGGACCTCAATACTCACGGTCTCAATGAGCACCTTGGGCTGGATGTTGTTGGTGATAAACAAACTGTCCTGGATGGCGCGCACGCTGTGGCCGTGCTTATTGGAGACGAATTTCTCGTTGCGGGCTTCCAGGATGGAGATGGGGGTGCCGCTTGGAATCCGTTTAGCCAGCCTGGTATTTTTGCTGGCCAGCAGCACCAGTTCCTCCATCTCTACCATGATATACTTCAGTTCATCATGTTTCGGCGCGGTGGTCATACAGGCCATGTCCACGCTGCCGTCTAATACCAGCTTCTCCGTGGCGGAGGAGCCGAATTCTGCTATTTCGATATCCACGTATGGATAGAGCTCATAAAATTTCGGAAGCACATAGGGAAGCACCTGCATCCCACGCTGGACGGGGATTCCAAGACGGATCTTCCCGTGTTCCTCGTCATTGATTTCCTCGATTTCCCGGGCCAGGTTGGCGTTGATGGTCAGGATCTTCTGAGCCGCCTCAATGTACTTTTCGCCGGCATAGGTCAGGGTCAGCGGGTCGGTGGAGCGGTTGAAAATGGGTGTTCCCAGATTGCCCTCCACCAGCTTGATCATCTGGCTGAGGGACGGCTGAGATACATATAGTTTTTTGGCGGCGTTGGTGATGCTGCCTTCCTGAAATACAGTGATCATGTATTGCGCGTGTTTTGGATTCATTTGTACCCCTCTTTAGATATGACATAATAAAAGCATATCATTTTTTACCTGAAACTTCAACATAACAGCTGTTAAGATTCCCCCTGTACAGGGCTGTAATGTTCCCGCACAAGGGAGATGAACATCTGGTCCGCCTTGGACAGAAAGCCGCTCTTCAGGGTAGAAACGCACATGCACCAGCTGGCTCCGTACTTTTCCGGGATGGACAGGAAGGCCGTGGTAAACCGGGGCTGGCTGATATTTACGTACTGGGTGGGCAGCAGGGTGACGCCCATTCCCTGGGCGGCCAGCAGCTGGGCTGTCTCATAGTTGCGCAGGGTCAGCAGGATTTTGGGCTGGGTGATCCTGGCTTTTTTCAGCACCACATCAGTGATCTGGCGGATGCGCTGCTGTTTGTGGAGCATGAGAAAGGGCTCGTCCTTCAGCAGACGCAGATCCAGCACCGGATGGGGGAAGCCGTCCACGACCTCAGCCCGTTCGATCAGCGGGTGGCCCTGTTTCAGGGCGATGAGAAAGGGATCGTCCTGCAGCAGTTCATAGTTGATGAAGGGCTGACGCTCCTGGGCGGCCGGCGCATGCATCACGGCGAAGTCCAGCTCCCCGCTTAGGATCTTCTGGTCCAGGGTGGCGGAGTTCTCCTCGGATACGTACACCTCCACATTGGGGCAGAGGGAGTGGAAGATGGGAAGAATCTGAGAGATCACAATGGTTCCCAGATGAGTGGTGATCCCCAGATGGATACGCCCTGTCTTTAAATTGTTGATATCGCTGACCTCAGTCTCGAAATCATTGTACATTTTCAAGATCTGGGCGGCGATCTGGTAGTAGCGTTCACCGGCATAGGTGGGGGTTAGTCCACCCGCGGTCCTGTTGAACAGCCGGGTGCCAAGGGAGTCCTCGATGCGCTGCAGGGACTGGCTGAGAGACGGCTGGGCCACGAACAGCTTCTGGGCGGCCTTGGAGATATTTTTTTCTTCGGCTATGGTTTTAACGTACAGCAGTTCTTTGCTGGTCACGGTGTGATCCCTCCTTGTTATGAGCACTTGGCAAGCTATAGGTAAATACAATACAAGTTATAAGGTATATAGTATTTGCCTATGCATTGATTATAGTATATAGTAGAATCATCAGAAATGAAAGTACCGAATTCATAAAATCAGGATAAAATCAAGTAGGAGGTAAGTTTTTATGGTATCACTGTATGACGGGGGCGTGTATCTGGTAAACGGCAGTGAGATTGTACCGGAGGCAGAGGCTTCCAAGGTTCAGGCTCTCACCGGTAAGGAAGTGGACAAGGAGAGCGCCAGGAAGGGTTCCATGGCCTATTCCATCATGGAGAAGCACAACACATCCGGCGACATGGAGAACCTGAAGATCAGATTCGATTCCATGACATCACATGACATCACATTTGTAGGTATCGTGCAGACCGCCAAGGCTTCCGGAATGGAGAAATTCCCCGTTCCCTATGTGCTGACCAACTGCCACAATTCCCTGTGTGCTGTGGGCGGAACCATCAATGAGGACGACCACATGTTCGGACTGTCCGCTGCGAAGAAATACGGCGGCATCTACGTACCTCCCCACATTGCCGTTATTCATCAGTATATGAGGGAAATGATGGCAGGCTGCGGCCGCATGATTCTGGGCTCTGACAGCCACACCCGCTACGGCGCTCTGGGCACCATGGCCATCGGCGAGGGCGGCGGCGAGCTGGTGAAGCAGCTGCTGTGCGATACATATGACGTGGCCCGTCCCGGCGTTGTAGCCATCTACCTGGATGGCAAACCGGCTCCCTATGTAGGTCCCCAGGATATTGCCCTAGCGATCATCGGCGCCGTATTTAAGAATGGCTACGTGAAGAATAAAGTGATGGAGTTTGTAGGCCCCGGCATCTCCACCATGACAACTGACTACAGAAACGGCGTGGACGTTATGACCACTGAGACCACCTGCCTGTCCTCCATCTGGAGAACCGACGAGGATACCAGGGCGTATCTGACTGCCCATGGCCGCGGGGACGCCTATGCAGAACTGAATCCCGCTGATGTAGCTTATTACGACGGCTGCGTGTATGTGGATCTCAGCACCATTAAACCCATGATCGCCCTTCCCTTCCATCCCAGCAATGTCTTTGAGATTGACGAGGTCAATGCCAACTTAAAGGATATCCTGCACGGCGTGGAGGAGGAAGCGAAGAAGATTGCAGGCGGCAGAGCTGCATTTACCCTGGCTGACAAGATTACGGCAGATGGAAAACTGATGGTACAGCAGGGAATTATCGCGGGCTGCGCAGGCGGCAACTACACCAACGTGGTGGAAGCTGCCAATGCCTTAAAGGGCAAGGACTGCGGCTGCGACGAGTTCTCACTGGCCGTATATCCCTCCTCCCAGCCTGTATTTGCAGACCTGGTGAAGAAGGGGGCAGTGTCCGACCTGATGGCAGCCGGAGCCATCATCCGCACCGCTTTCTGCGGGCCCTGCTTCGGCGCCGGCGACACGCCCTGCAACAACGGCTTAAGCGTCCGCCACACCACCAGAAACTTCCCCAACCGCGAAGGCTCCAAGCCGGGCAACGGACAGATGTCCGCAGTGGCCCTCATGGACGCCCGCTCCATCGCGGCAACCGCAGCTAACGGCGGCATCCTTACCTCCGCTGCAGCGCTGGACTGCTGGGGCAATGTTCCTGAATATGAATTCGATGATACGGTTTATAAGAACCGCGTATACTTTGGCTATGACCAGGCCGACACAGGCAAGGACCTGATCTACGGACCCAACATCAAAGACTGGCCTGATATGAGCCCCCTGACCGACAATATCCTGTTAAAGGTATGTTCCAAGATCATGGACCCCGTAACCACCACCGACGAGCTGATCCCTTCCGGCGAAACCTCTTCCTTCCGTTCCAATCCTCTGGGCCTGGCAGAATTCACCCTGTCCAGACGGGACCCCGAGTATGTGGGCAGAACCAAGGTTGTGGACGCCCTTGAGAAAGCCAGAGTGAAAGAGGGTGCTGAGGCAGAATTTAACCTTGCTCCCGAGCTGGAAGGCATCTTTGAGAAGATCCGCACCATTGCCGGCAATGAGAACATTGACGCAAAGGACACAGAGATCGGAAGCATGATGTACGCGGTGAAGCCAGGCGACGGTTCCGCCCGTGAGCAGGCTGCCAGCTGCCAGAGAGTCATCGGCGGCCTGGCAAATATCTGTAAGGAATACGCCACCAAGCGTTACCGTTCCAATGTGATGAACTGGGGCATGATCCCCTTCCAGATGGAAGCGGAGCCTGAGTTTGAGGTTGGAGACTACATCTATGTTCCGGGTATCAGAAAAGCCCTGGACGGCGATTTAAAGGACATCAAGGCATATGTGATCGGCAGCACCATAAAGGAGCTGAACCTGTACGTGGCCGACATGACCCAAGACGAGCGCTCGATTGTAAAGGCAGGCTGCCTGATTAACTACAACCGCAGCAGATAATCAGATTACTCCTCATTTTCGATAAATGCAGAAACACAAGATTCCCGGATGGCACCGAGGCCCTCCGGGCAATCTTGTACCCTGAACAACAGCTTAAATGTTGTGATAACCACAATGAAAAAGCTGGACAAATCCGATGAAATAAGGTATAGTATTTTCCAGCGAATTGCAATGGGGCAGGTCGGTTTATTGGCCTGCCCATTATTGTGCGCGGTGAAGCCCTCGCAAAGCGTGCGGTTCATCGCTGTATCCCTACTTTGGGAAATATAGGAAAATGTAAACACACAGGAAGGATGGAGGACAAGATCATGAAGAAAATTACAGTATTTAAAGGCGATGGGATCGGACCGGAGATCACGGATGCAGTGATCCGCGTGCTGGATGCAGCGGGAGCGCAGCTGGAATATGAGGTGTTTAATGTAGGTGAGGCGGAGTATGAGGCCCACGGAGCGCTGATCCCACAGGAGGCATTTGAATCCGTGGAACGGAACAAGGTGTTCTTAAAATCCCCCATCACTACCCCCGTGGGCAAGGGGTTCCGTTCCCTCAACGTATATTTAAGGAAGAAATACGATCTGTACGCCAACATCCGCCCGGCTAAGAGCAACCACGCGGTGAAGACACCCTTCCAGGATGTGGATATTGTGATCTTCAGGGAGAACACGGAAGATCTGTATGTGGGTATTGAGGAGAAGATTGACGACGACACGGTTCACGCCACCAAGCTGATCACCAGGAAGGCCAGTGAGCGGATCATCAGGGATGCCTTTGAATATGCAAAGGCCCATGGCCGCAGGAAGGTTACCTGCGTACATAAGGCCAACATTTTAAAGATCTCAGATGGAATGTTCCGGGATATATTCAATGACATCAGCAAGGAATATCCGGATATTCAGTCAGAGGACAAGATTGTGGACAATGTATGCATGCAGATGGTAATGCGTCCGAACCAGTTTGACGTGATGGTGATGCCCAACCTCTACGGCGACATGCTGTCCGACCTGGCCAGCGGCCTGATCGGCGGCCTGGGACTCCTTCCCTCCAGCAATCTGGGCGGGGAGTACGCCATGTTTGAGGCAGTGCACGGAAGCGCCCCGGATATTGCGGGCCAGGGAATTGCCAACCCCACGGCCCTGCTGTGGTCCGCCTGCATGATGCTGGAATACTTAGGCCAGATGGACTGCGCCGCCAAGATCCGCCGCAGTGTGGACCTGGTGCTGGAGGAAGGAAAGTACAATACCCCGGATATCGGCGGCACGGCAACCACCAAAGCGTATGTGGATGAGATCATCCACAGGCTGGAGGTCTGAGTAACCGCCCGGTTAATCCTCTTATTTTATTCCTGGGGAACCGCCAGGCCGGCCACTGCGTCAACAGGCAGGGAGAAGGCCACGCCGTGTTCCCCGGTCTCTTTGAGAATGGTGTCGCAGATGGCGTTTAATACGGCCAGCTTCCGGTCGGAGGGGATCAGAACGAACAGGATCTCCTTCTCCGGGGCTACGGTCATTCCGAAGATCTTGCGGGGGCCGTCCCCGCCCAGCTCTCTGGCTTTTACCAGGGTGCCTCCGCCGCAGCCGGCTTTCCTGGCGGCGTCCATTACCGGATTGGACAGGTCTGTGTTGATAACAGAGGCGATTAATTCGTATTTTACAGGTTCAGTCATGGGAACATCCTCCTTGTGATTGGAATCCGAGCCGCTTCCTTCCTGGGAGTGGCTTTTAATCTGTCTGGATATGGCCAGGCTGATGCCCGACATGGGAAGGGTAAATGCGATGCCGTGGCCGGGACGGGAGATACTGAGCTTCTCCCCCAGGGCTTTCAACAGCTTCACAGACGTGTGTCCGCAAGCCAGCCCCACCACAATATCCTTCTCTGGTTCGTCCAGCCCCAAACAGTCCATAACGGCCGAGCTGGCGGTACCGCGTCCCCGGATGCCCAGCAGCAGATCTGCCTGCATTTCCCGGAAAACAGCGGCAGCCCTCTGGCCGCCTCCGCGGTCTACTATGGCCGCGACCCAGCATAATTGATCATAACTCATGTTGCGTCCTCCTTCAGTTCGATGAATTCCTGCTCCTCATCGGGAAGCAGGGGAGCTGCCGCCTGTTTTGCAGAAGCCGCGTTCCGCTTATACACAAGGCCGATCAGCTGGATGATAATCAGAGGCGTCATGGCTACCATGGCCACAATGCCGAAAGCGTCGGTTAAGATGTTGCCTCCCACCGCCTCGCAGGCGCCCATGGCAAAGGGCAGCAGGAAGGTGGCTGTCATAGGGCCGGAGGCTACGCCGCCGGAGTCAAATGCAATGGAGGTGAAAATGGGCGGGACCACAAAGGACAGGCCCAGTGCCAAAGCGTATCCGGGAACCAGCAGCCACAGAAGATGAAGGCCTGTGAGCACCCGGATCATGGACAGCCCCAGAGAGATGGCCATGCCCACAGACAGGCCCGTCATCATGGTCCGCTGGGAGATGCTTCCGCCGGTAACCTCCTCCACCTGCTTGTTGAGTACCTGAACCGCAGGCTCGGCCTTGACAATGTAGAAGCCGATGACCATGGCCACAGGCACCATAATCCAGCGGTAGGGCAGTGAGGCCAGCATATTGCCCAGGTAGTTGCCGGCTGGCATGAAGCCTACATTGACGCCTGTGAGGAACAGGGTCAGTCCTATGTAGGAGTATAACATACCTACCAGGATTTTTACCACCTGCCGCCGCCGCATTTTCAGGAAAAATATCTGGAAAATGAAGAAGAACAGCAGAATAGGGAACAGGGCCATAAAGACTTCCCACGCATATTCAGGCAGCTGGTGCTGGAATACCAGCCACAGATCCTGGGAATTGCTGATGGTGGGAATCACCAGGGGGGTGTAGCTGCCTGCCGAGGAATCGTAGGTCATTCCCAGCAGCATGACGGAGAGGATGGGGCCGATGGAGCAGAGGGCCACCAGTCCGAAAC
>URUZ01000057.1 GCA_900551225.1 uncultured Clostridium sp. | reverse complement strand
CCTATGATCTGCTGGTGATTGACCACCCCTGGGCCGGTTTTGCCGCCACTACCGGAATCCTGCTTCCGTTAAATGAATACCTCTCAGAGGAGTACCTGGACGACCAGCTGCACAACTCTGTAGGTGCTTCCCATATGAGCTATAATTTCAATGGTTTCCAGAGCGCCCTGGCCATTGATGCTGCCACGCCGGTAGCCGTATACCGCCCTGATTTCTTCGAAAACAGCGGACGCCGTATTCCAGGGGATTTCACAGATGTGATGGATCTGGCAAAGGAGGGTCACGTGGCATTTGCCGGAATTCCACTGAACCTGCTGATGGACTTCTATATGTACTGCGCCACTTCCTCGGACCACTTTTTTGAGAGCACCGAGGAGATCGTGGACCGGGATCTGGGCGTGGAGGTGCTGGAGAATATGCGCCGCCTGGCCTCCTACTGTGACAAGTCCATCTTTGACTGGGACCCCATCCAGGTACACGAGGCACTGGCCCAGGACAATCCCCTGTACTACTGCCCCTATGCCTACGGCTACACCAACTATTCCCGCCGCGGCTACTGCGCGCACCCCTTAAAAGCGGGCGATCTGGTGAACTACAACGGCAAAATGCTGAGCAGCGTGCTGGGCGGTACCGGCCTGGCCATATCCAGCCTGTGCGCCAACCGGGATGTGGCGGTACGGTTTGCAGAGTATGCCGCCTCCCCTCTGATCCAGACTACCTTATATACGGAAAACGGCGGCCAGCCCGGCCACCGCAGCGCATGGCTGGATGATACCAACAATGCCATGACCATGAATTTCTTCAAGGATACCTTAAAAACCCTGGATCACTCCTATCTTCGTCCGCGCTACAACGGCTACCTGTATTTCCAGGACCACGCCGGCGACTATGTGCAGGATTACGTGAAAAACGGCGGAGACCCGGCCGCAGTGCTGGAGAAGATGAACCAGCTCTACAGAAAATCCAGGAGGTAATACAGATAAAACCATTAGATGGAATGCTTGTTCTGGACTTCAGCCAGTATCTGGCCGGCCCCTCCGCTGCCCTCCGCCTGGCCGACCTGGGCGCCCGGGTGGTGAAAATCGAGCGGCCCGGCAGCGGTGACGGCTCCCGCCCCATGAAGCTGCACAACCTGGAAAGCATGGGCGACAGCGTGCTGTTCCAGACCATCAACCGCAATAAACAGAGCTTCTGCGCGGATTTAAAGTCACCCGGTGATCTGGAGATGGTGAAAAACCTGATCCGCCGCGCTGACGTGATGATTGAGAATTTCCGCCCTGGAGTTATGAAGAAAATCGGCCTGGACTATGAGACGGTGAAGGCCATCAACCCTGGAATCGTGTACGGCACGGTAACCGGCTACGGCTCCACCGGTCCCTGGATCAAAAAGCCTGGCCAGGACCTGCTGGTACAGTCCATCTCCGGCCTTGCATGGCTGAACGGCGATGACGGACAGCCCCCCATGCCATTTGCCCTCTCTCTGGCGGACTCCTACACCGGCATCCACCTGGCGGAAGGCATTATGGCCTGCCTGCTGCGGCGTTTCACCACGGGAACGGGCGGGCAGGTGGAAGTCAGCCTGCTGGAATCCATCCTGGATATGCAGTTTGAGGTGATCACCACCTATTTAAACGACGGTCACAAGGCCCCTAAACGCAGCGCTTACCACAATGCCCACGCCTATCTGGGCGCCCCCTACGGAATCTACAGCACAAAGGACGGATATATTGCCCTGGCCATGGGCTCTGTGCCGGAGCTTGGACGGCTGCTGGACTGTCCCGCCCTGGAAATGTATACGGACCGGGAGGAATGGTTCACCAGACGGGATGAGATCAAAGAAGTCATCGGAGAACAGCTGGCCTGCCGGACGACCCAGGAATGGCTGACAGCGCTGGAAGCCGGCGGCTACTGGTGCTCCGATGTATACTCCTGGGATAAGCTGCTGAAATCCCAGCAGTTTAAATCCCTGGATCTGCTGCTGGACGTGGGCCGTCCCGGAAGCGGCGGCCTTCTCACCACTCGCTGCCCCATCAGCTTTGACGGCCAGCCCTTCAGGGATGAGACCTGTGCGCCGGGCCTTGGACAGCACACACAGCAGATTATTGAAGAATTTCACTTAGCCGAAGGAGGGAACGTATGAGACCATTAGAAGGAATCACCATACTGGATTTCAGCCAGTTTTTATCCGCTCCCTCCGCCACACTGCGGCTGGCGGACCTGGGAGCCCATGTGATCAAGGTGGAGCGGCCCGAAAGCGGCGACATCTGCCGCACGCTGTATGTCTCCAACTTAAAGATTGAGAATGACAGCTCCCTGTTTCATTCCATCAACAGGAACAAAGACGGCGTGTCCATTGACCTGAAAGATCCCAATGACCGTGACATTCTCTGGAAACTGATTAAAACCGCGGACGTGATGGTCATGAATTTCCGTCCCGGTGTGGCGGAGAAGCTGGGGCTGGATTACGAGGCGGTGAAGGCCCTGCATCCCGCTGTCATCTATGGAGAGATTACCGGCTACGGGAAGCAGGGCCCATGGAGCAGAATGCCTGGCCAGGATCTGCTGGTGCAGTCCCTGTCCGGCCTGGCATGGCTGGGCGGCAACGCTGACCAGCCCCCCACTCCAATGGGCCTGTCTGTGGCCGACCTGTTCGCCGGGCAGCATCTGGCGCAGGGCATTCTGGCCGCCCTGATCCGCCGCGCTGCCCATGGGGAAGGCTCCTATGTCCATGTGAGTATGCTGGAGTCTGTGATGGATATGCAGTTTGAGGTGTTTACCACCTATTTAAATGATGGCAGGCTGGCTCCCATGCGCTCCGCTGTCAACAACGCCAACGGCTATATCAACGCTCCCTATGGCATTTACCAGACAGCGGACGGCTACCTGGCCATCGCCATGGTTCCCATCCCCGCACTGGGACGTCTCATTGACTGTCCCGTCCTTCTGGACTTTAAGGACCCGGACACATGGTGTACCCTGCGGGATGAGATCAAAGGGCTGCTGGCCGGACATTTGAGGACCAACACCACCGCTCACTGGCTCTCCAAGCTGGAACCGGCCGATGTCTGGTGCTCGGATGTGTATACATGGGATCAGCTGTTTGAGACGGAAGGTTTTAAGGCTCTGGATATGCTGCAGACCGTCCGCACTGAGCAGGGCACGGAGTTCACCACCACCCGCTGCCCCATCACCATTGACAAAGAACACTATAAAAGCGAAAAAGCTGCCCCCTGGGTGGGACAGCACAATGACAAGTATTTATAAATCAGGAATTTAAAGGAGAACAATTATGGAACAGACTATTTATTATGAAGATTATGAAATTGGCGGCGTCCGGGAATCCATAGGCCGCACCATCACAGAGACAGACATCGTCATTCACGCAGGGCAGACCGGAGATTTCTTCCCCCATCACATGGATGCAGAGTTTGCCAAGACAACTGAGTTCGGCAAGCGGATCGCCCATGGCACCCTGACCTTCTCCGTGGCAGTGGGCATGACTGCGGGCCTGATCAATCCGGCGGCATTTTCCTACGGCTATGACAGGCTGCGGTTTATCAATCCCGTGTTCATCGGCGATACCATCCATGTGAAGGTGACCTTGAAGGAGAAACGGGAGAATCCCAAGCATCCGGAGCGCGGCTTTGTGACGGAAGCGCTGGAGATCTTCAACCAGAACGGACAGCTGGTGATGGTGTGCGAACACATCATGTCCTGTCTGAAGCGGCCGGCCGGAGAATAAAACAGGCTGGGGCTGCACTGCTGCTTTCTGTGACTTCTGCCAGGCGCTACCCGGACCTTCTCCCCCGCCCCACCAGGGCCCGGAACATGCCCTGGGGCAGCTCGAACACGAACACAATCCCCAGCACAATGGCCACCGCCACCTTCACAGCCGTGTAGCCAGTCTGGACAGCCAGCTTCAGCTGGTCCGTCACCATGTAGTATACGGTCCAGTAAACCCCGGCTCCGGGCACCAGGGGGAATATTCCGGAGATCAGGAACACGGTCACCGGGCACTGCTTCCACACTGCCGCCAGACGGGACAGCAGGATCACCACAACTGTGGCCGCCAGGGCCGACTCAGCAGGCGCCCACAGGGTTCCGGCCGCACAGTACACGCCCCAGCCGGCCCCTCCGATCAGGCCGCAGTAGGGATAGTAACGCCTCGGAACACCAAACAGCAGAGAAAATGCAACAGTGCCTACCATGGCTGCAATCATCTGTAATATCACAGCAGTCTACCTCCTGTTATCCGGCTGATCAGTGAAAATGCCATGCCCACGCCGATTGCGATACTGAAAAACACCAGCAGGGCATCCAGCATCCGCACTGAGCCGGAAATGTAGTCTCCGTCCGCAATGTCCCGGATGGCATTGGTGAAGGCCACCCCCGGGATCAGAGGCATGATGGAGCCGATAATCATGAAGTTCAGATGCTGTCCCACATCTGCCAGGTACATCATGCTGCATATCACTGTCACCAGAGCCCCGCCGCCGATATTCCCCACAATTTTGGATAGGTGGGGCGCGCTGATGTAAAGCACAAAGAGGTAGAGCGCCAGTCCGGCTGTCAAGGCAGACAGGGTATCCCCCCAGTTGCCTCCAAACAGATAGCAGAAGGCCGCGCTCCCGATTCCCGAGGCCAGCACCTGGGTGTACCACCGCTTGCCCGGCATGTGCCTGATGTCCTCCAGCGCCCGCCTGGTATCCTCCAGCGTGTGCTTCCCCTCCGCGATTTCCCTGGACAGCTGGTTCACCGCCGCCACCCGGTTTAAGTGGGTGCCGCTGACCGGAATGTGCTGCACCTTCGCAAAATACCGCTCCCGCTCGCTTCCCGCAGTGGCGAAGATTCCATTGCTGAGCACAAACGCATTGCCCGACTCCACCCCGAAATGCCGGCAGATCCGGTCCATGGTCTCCTCCACCCGCGATATCTCCGCGCCGTTCTCCAGCAGAATGTGCCCGGCCTGCAGGGCAGCTTCCATCACTTCCTTCTCTTCCTGATCCCCCATGATCGCTGAATCTCCTTTATGTCTCTTAATAGCGTGTTTGAAAATTGCTTTCTGTCAGCTGGGCGCTGACTAATTCTCCCACTGCGCATACCAGGTCTTTACCAGCTGCGGATCCTCCTCACAGATAGCCGCCGCTTCCTCGCAGGACATGCCCCGCAGGTACATGTTGCGGGCCGCGGTCTGGGCTTTCTCCAGACGGCCTTTGCTGCGGCCTTCCCGGTGGCCTTCGCGCCGCCCTTCTCTAACGCCTTCCAGCCGCCCATCCTCTATCATTCCCTTTATCGCTTCACACATATTAATCCGTCCTCCTTCCGACCGATACTGTTCTTTGACCTGTTCCAGTTCCCGGGAGTTGGTCAGGGCCGCTATGACGTCATAGGCATCCTCCTCGATTAACCGGAAGGCCTGCTCATTCTTACGGGTGAACTCCCTTTGTGCGTCCTTGTCCCCAGCCCGCCGGATGAAGCCAAATACCTCCCGCAGGTCCGTCTTAAAGCGCCAGGCCTCCTCAAAGCTGCACACCTCCAGCACATGGATCTTGTAATCATTGACCAGTGCGTTCAACTCCTCCGTCTGCCCCTTCTGATCCAACAACTCACGCAGATGGGTGGGCCCGTCCCACGGTGTTTTCCCATAGTACAGCACAATGGTTACTACCGGAGAGACCCGGTCCGTCCTGGCAAAGCGGCCTATGTACTCCGCTCCGCGCAAATCCTTTTGACTGCGGTGTTTTCTCTGGATACTCCGCAGCTGCTGATCGTACCCGGCGGCGTCCTCCAGCATTACCCGTATAGGCATGGCATAATGGACCTCATCCTGGTTCTCCAGGCCCACCAGCACCACATCCGTGCCCATCACTACCTTTCGCACCAGATCCCTGCATTTCCGGAAATTCCCTTTTTTACCCTTGCCGGCCACAGACGCATCCCGCTCCCGGACATCCGTTCCCTTAACCACTTCCCTGCCCTGGTACACATACACATTCAGCAGATCCGCATAGCGTTCCTCATCCCCAAAATACCGGGCCAGCGCAACATCCTTTGCCCCCATCCTCTACCTCTCTTTCCCTAGAAAACGGAGAAGACCGGCAGCGTGCATGAATGGCTTTCAGCCTATTATACCACAGGTATTAAGCTCGTGAAAGACCTTATCAGGTGTTCATTGGATATCGGCCTTCTCTGCCATAAGCAAGCGTGCATCTTCTTCCTTTTCTTTAATAAAACCTTTCGTGAACTGTCGGCGAAACGCCGGTTATGGGAGATTATCTCCCCAGAATAAAACAGCGGCAGATGCGCTGTCCGTATCAACAGAATATCACACTTGATCCCTCAGCACAAGATAAATCGCAAAAAAGATCCCCCCGTCCCAAGCATACCTCTGCTCAGTCCGGAGAGATCTCCTCATTTAACCATTATTCCAAAGCAAACATCGCCATTGCGCTCAGCACATCCTCCTCCATCCCGTCAACAGCCGCGCTGGCCAGATCATGGAAATACTTCACTTCCTTCTCCTCCAGCAGCTTCTTCACCGCCTTCACGCCCGCATTGGACATATAGGAGAAATAGTTGATCTTGCGGATGCCGCAGCGGATGGCCTTCTGGGTGTCCTCCACGCTGATTCCAGACCCCCCGTGCATAACCAGGGGTAGTCCGGTCATTTCCTTAATCTTCACAATCCGGTCAAAGTCCAGCTTGGGCTTGGTGGTATAGAATCCGTGCACTGTTCCCACGGACGCGGCCAGGGCGTCGATCCCCGTATCCTTCACATAGCGGGCCGCCAGCTCAGGATCTGTGTAAGCTTCGCTGACCTCATTTATATGGAACTCCCTGCCCTCATGGCCGGTCACTATTCCGATCTCCGCCTCCACATTGGCGCCGTATTCCTTCGCCATCTCCACCACCTGCCGCGTCATGCCGACATTTTCCTCATATGGCTTGGAGGAGCCATCGTACATCACGGCCGTAAAACCGATATCCAGGGCTGTCTTTACATATTCCAAATCCTCACCGTGATCCAGCATCACACATACCGGAACTGCCGCCTCCCTGGCCATGCGGACCATAATGGGGCCGATGATCCGGATGGGCATCTCCGGCTCATGGAGCTGGGCGTGCTGGATGATCACAGGCTCTCTCCGCTTTTCTGCGGCACGGATCACCGCCATCAGGATCTCCAGATTGGGGGTGTCAAATGCACCCACACAGCAGCCGTGGTCCTCCGCGTATTTCAGGACCTCGTTCATATTTACTAACATTGGTACTCTCCTTACTTTTCCTCGTACAGCTCCACAATGGCATCGTCCCAGATCACAAACGCCAGACGCACGCCGGGGCCTGCATCCATTGGCCCGAAGATCACCCGGTCCGCCTGGGCTGCATAGTGATCCAGGTCATCTACCTTGTAGGCAACGTGGGACTGTTTGGAGAGGATCTCCGGGAAGGGGGTTCCCTCCTCGAATTTCAGATACTCGATCTTGAAATCATAGTCATCCACATTGCTGACCCAGAATTTCATGGCCTCGTTGTAGACCATTCCCTCTTTTTTATTCAATACCGGAATTCCGATATGCATATATTCTGCTGCCATAATATTCCCTCCCCGGATTATTTCTTCATGTACGGCGTGTTGCACGGTGCATTCCAGTAGTGCAGCAGCTCGTCGTCCATTCTGGCCATGAACATCTGGAAGCCGCCCTGCTCCTGCACGGTCAGCAGCTCGCCAACATGGTTCGCCACGATCTCAATGTTCTTTTCTTTTAAATAGGAAACGCATTTGCGGTAAATGATGAACAGTTCCATCAGGGTGGTGGCGCCGGTGCCGTTTAAGATCAGCATAATCTTCTCGCCTTCCTTGATATCCAGATCCGCAATCAGGCCGTCCAGCATAATTTTAGCCGTCTCGTCAGCTGGTTTTAAGGGCTGGCGTCCGCCGCCGCCTTCTCCGTGCTGGCCCATGCCGATCTCCATCTCATCCTCACCCAGGTCTGCCAGCAGACTTCCGGTGGCAGGATGGGTGGCGCCGGTAACTGCCACAGCCAGAGTCGCCATATTGTCCGCGAAGCGCTGTGTAACTGCAGCTACTTCCTCCAGGCTCTTGCCCTCAGCCGCCGCGGCGCCTGCAATCTTGTAGGTGGGGATACAGCCTACCAGGCCTCTCCTGTCGTCCGCATTGGATCTGGGCGCATTGGCAATGTCCTCCTGGGTCACAACCTTCACCACATTTAAGCCTTCCTTGGCACATTTCTTCATGGTCAGATTGCCGGTCAGCATATCGCCCGCGTGGTTCAGTACAATGTAGAGAACACCTTTGCCCTTGTCAGCCATCTTGATGGCATCCACACAGGCCTGGGGTCCGGGAGCTGCGAACACATCGCCGACCACAGAGATATCCACCATGCCGTCGCCCACGAAACCGCTGATTGCAGGCTCATGGCCAGATCCGCCCTGGGTTACGATGGTCACGCGGTCCGCGCTCTCTAAGTTCCTGTTAATCACCATGCGCTCCTCGCCCAGCTTCACCAGATCCTTGTGGGCCTCTGCAAAACCTTCCAGAAGCTCTGGCGTTAAGTTCTCGGGATCATTGATAAATTTCTTCATCTTCATATGCTTTACCTCTCCTTTTATCATCTGCCGGCACGCCGGACATTTATTTATGCTTCCTGATAACCGTCACACAGCCCAATGAAAAACAGGGATGTACTCACCGCCCCTGCGTCCGGCGTTCCGATGGTCTGTTCCTTGTAGCTTCTGGCCCTGCCGAATTTGGAAATGTACTGTTCGCTGTCACGGGCCCCCTTCACCGCTGCCTCCCTGGCTGCTTCCAAAATAGCTTTGCAGTCGTCCTCCGCCGCCTGAGCTGCAGCTACGGCAGGGATCAGTGCATCCATCATGGTCTTGTCCCCCACCTTTGCGGTGGTAATGTCCTCCATTGCCGACAAACTGCCTGCAAACATCTCCTTTAATGTCTGTGCGCCGATGGCATCTGTCCCTGACAGCGGATCAGACAGTCCGCTGATCATGGTCCCATAAAGGGGCCCCGCGCTTCCTCCTCCAATCTCCATGGTGCTGTCCCCAAGGTCTTCCAGGAATGTCTCGATGTCCTCATCCTCCCAGGCATCCAGCTTCTTCTCGATCAGCCCGGCAATTTTCCCAATAGTCACCCCGTGATCACCATCACCGAACCGAGAATCAATATCACTGAGATATACTTTATTCTCCTGCCAGAGAGCTGCCACTTTGCGGAACATTTTTACGATTTCCGGCTTAGAAAGTAACATATGTAACCTCCTTTTTGCTTTTTGACACAGTTCTATGGTTTCAGAGTATCATTTCCTCATACCTTTGTCAATAACACGCAAGTGATTTATAAATATTTAACCTTTTTACACAAAAAAACGCACAGCCCCTGCAATAAGCTCTGTGCGCTTTTGGTTACAAATGTAACTTATTATATTTTTAAAGCAGCCCTCACCACTTGTTCCGGGGCCACAATGTGATTGATGTATCCTGTGCGCAGCGCGCCCCGCAGGGCTTTGGCCCCTGTGTTGGCCGAGCAGATTCCCACCACATGCTTCACCCGATGCACCAGCCCCAGCGGAATCTGGATGGCATAATCTGTGTCCGAGTGCAGCACCCGGCCATCCTCATCCACAAAATAGTTGAGAATCCGCCCAACTGCCTTCTGCCTCGTCAGAAGATCCCCATACCTGGCCTCCGAGGCAAAATCCGGCACCGAAGGAAAGTTTCCAATATTCACCAAAGCCACATCCAGCATTTCCCATGCCTTGTACACCGCATGGTAATTGTCCAGCTCCTGGGTCAGCTTCAGCTCCTGCTCCGACAGCACGCATGCCGGAGAGTACAGGAATTCCGGCTCTGCCTGGCTGTGCTCCGCGATAACCCGGACCAGCTCATTGGAGTGATAGTTCTTAAGGCCCACTCCCCCGTTGCCGATCAGAGGGCAGATCCTCTGTCCCACGGACACCCTGCGTCCATCCCGCTCAATCAGGGATACCAGGTCCCCAATGATATGGCCCCAGCCCACTCCCAGGCTGTTCTCCCCCAGTGATTCCAGATATTGGATGCCCGCCGCGGCCACTGCTTTATTGGTGGCCTGGTCATTCAGCTGTCCGCCGGCCACAGTCCCCCCGTTGATTCCAAAGGCGCGGCGGGCCTGGTCCAGCAGAAGCTCATGTTCTCTGCGCCGCTCATCAGGCGCCTGGATCTGCACTGTGACAATTCCCGCCTCCTTGGCCTCCTTCAGCAGCTTGCTGACCATGGGCCTGGATACCCCGTAAAGCCCCGCAATCTCGTTCTGTGTCCTGTCCTCCTCATAATAAAGCCTGGCAATCTCCACCAGGCGCTGAATCTTATCTTCCTGTCTGCTCATATATGCCTTCCATTCGAATACTGTATTCTTATACAGCTTTATCATACATGATCCGGTGGAAAATGACAAGGAGGCACTGCCTTCACAGTCAAGCTAAGAAGTTTTTCCTTGCCCGCATCTCCTCAAAGAGATATACTATCCCTATCACACCTTAAGGAGGCCTCCTATGGACAATCTGTTAAGCTCCAATTACATCACCGGCATGGAAGTCTTTCATGAGAAGCTTCCTGCGGACTATTATACCCAGTCCATCCCAGCCATCCGCAGCCTGGATATGCTTGATTTTAACAGCCCTGTCACATTTTTCACCGGTGAGAACGGTTCGGGCAAATCCACCCTGCTGGAGGGCCTGGCCGTGGCCTACGGCTTTAATCCGGAGGGCGGCACCAGGAATTTCATGTTTTCCACCAGGGATACCCACTCAGGCTTCAGCTCTGCCATCCGTCTGAAAAAGGGCGTAAAAAGGCCCCAGGACTGTTTCTTCCTCAGGGCGGAGAGCTTCTATAATGTGGCCAGCCAGGTGGACGACTACGCGGCGGAGGGCATCGGGCGGGTGAATTATCTGGACTACTATGGAGGCCGCTCTCTCCACAACCAGTCTCACGGAGAGAGCTTCCTGGCCCTGATGCAGAACCGGTTCGGCGGCCGGGGGCTCTACATCCTGGATGAGCCTGAAGCAGCCCTGTCCCCCCAGCGCCAACTCACCGCCCTGCTGATGATCGGCAAACTGGCGGCGGACAAATCCCAGTTCTTCATTGCCACCCACTCTCCCATTCTCCTGGGCCTTCCGGGCGCCCAGATCCTGTCCTTTGACGATGGGGAGATTCACCCCATCTCCTACGAGGAGACAGAGTGCTATCAGGTGATGGAAATGTTTATCAACAACCGTCAGGTTCTGCTGGACAAGCTGTTTTCCGATTGAGAAACGCTGAAATGTACAACAAAAAAGCACGGTCTGCATTTGCCGTCAGGCGTACAGATCGTGCTTTTGTTTTAATTATTTATTCTCCAGGCTTCTCCACTTGAAGTTGGGAATCACGTCGGACCAGTTGTTAATTCCAATGATGGATTTGGCGAACTCCGTGCTCTCCAGCGTGCTGCTCTTCTTGTCGATGTTCTTAAATACTTCCCAGATCTTCCGCCGCTTGGTTGCAACGATACGGTTGGGCTGGCTCATGTCGCATTCCCACAGGCCAAAGGCGGTTCCCTGTGTCACCTCACCTGGGGCGTCCACCTGGCGGCTCAGCAGATACGCGTCAATATAGGGGTTGCTGTCCACCAGATAATAGGAGTAGGCAAATGCCGCCGCCTGGTTATAGGGGATATCCCCTCTGGTATGACTCTTGGCCGTAAAGCCCTGCTCCGTCAGGATGATATGGCGCACATGGCCGCTGGGAGCCAGCAGCGCTCCCTGGGCAAAGTAGTCCGTCAGGGTGCTCAGATTCTTAAAGTTGATAATGGGGGAATTGAAGTCATTCCGCACCAGATTGGCATCATCATCCCAGAATTCCGGCTCCACCATGGGGTAGGGATAGGGATGGTAGGCCAGGCCCCAGTCAAACTGCCCTTCCACATTGGCGATGGAGTTGAAGGAATCCACAATCTCCTTGCCGCCGTATTTCAGCTGTCCGTCGCTGTCATGGTTCCAGTTAAAGTCCAGGGACAGGAACACCCGGTCATTGGCGCTGGTGGTCTTGATGGCGGTATAGAACACCCGGAAAACCTTCAGGTATTCCCGCACATAGTTGGTCAGGTCCATGGGGCCCATATAGTTCCAGTTCAGCTGGTTGTTCACCTCATTGCCGATGACCCAGTTGGAAATCTTGCCGTAGTTGGGGTTGGAGCCGTCATAACGCTCTGCTAAGAAGGCTGCAATGGCTCTGGTCTCCTCATAGCCCTGCTTGGTGACCACGTTGAACATATAGTGGTTGGCCTGGGCATTTTTCTTAGTACCGGGGTAGTGCAGCTCCGGAGCTGCATCGCTCCAGCCGTTTAAGATGACCGCAGTCACGTTGATGCCCTTGCCGTAGAGGGCGCTGATGGTCTTGTCATACTCCGCCATAACCGCGGAGCTGAAGTGATAGGTCTTGCCATCGTAGACATAGTCGATTCCGCTTCCCAATATCTGCTGAAACAGGATGTCTGTGCCCGCGTGCTTCACCCCCAGATCCATAGCATCGTCCAGCATGTCGATCTGGATACGCAGGCCCTTCTTGGTGACGGAGGTGGGGTATGCCTTCTGATTGGGGGCTGCCACCTCGGGGTTGGTCACATAGTGGCGGGGTCCTACCTCCACATATTTGCTGCCGTCGTAGACAGCAGGCATATAGCTGTTGTAGACCCGGTTGGGGGAACTGCCCAAGCCGGCCGGTACCTGAAAATCAAAACTCTGGCCCACGGCCGCCTGCTGTATGTAGTCCCGTCTGTCACCGATGCCCGTCTCATAGGGCTGCAGCTCAAACAGGTAGATGTTCCCGTCGGTTCCCGTGGTATCCCCGGTGCTGTTTCCCTGAATCTGTATATTCTGTTTATCTGAGGTAAGCCAGGTTCCTGTGATCTGTCCCTCTACCTGAATCACCGGCGCCTGGGTTTCACCCGCCGCAGTCTCACCCGCCGCCGTGGTCTCCGCATCCGCCCACACAGACATTGTTCCCATCATGCACACAGCCGCCGCTACAAACACGCCCACTGCCGCGCCAAACATTTTTTTCATTTATTACCTCCGCAATGTAAAAACTAGTAGCGTTTACATAATACCCCATTTTCTTCCTGGAAACAATAAAGTTTTTATTACAGTATGATAAAAAGGCTTACAATATTCTTATCTGGATGGAGCGTGCGATGGGTGAGGGGATATTAAGTGTGATAATCTCTTTACTTTGAACTGCAGGATATGTTATATTATTTAAATCATACTCCCGGCTGTCTTGGCCGGTCATTTCTGTATTTCTGTACAGTTTCTTAAAATCAAAGGAGGCACATCTATGACGTTCAACACACATCCATTCATTGATCATGAACTTTTCGGCATCCCGCAGTCAAGGGAAGAGGTACTGGACATGCTGCGTGCGGACAGCGCTGTCTATCGGCAGTACCTGACGCTGACAGAGCAGCTGCAGCAGGAATTCCTCGCCTTCTGTATGGGCACCAGAGGAGCTAAAATTACCTATGATCCATTTTTCAAGTATGTCTTTGATCCACAGCGGAATCCACAGCGGCTGCAAGATTTTATCAGTCTCTGCCTGGGCCAGGAGCTGACCATCGTGGCAGTGCTCCCCAATGAATCCACCCGTTTGACCGAGGAGGGATCGCTGCTGGTCATGGACATTCTGGTCCGTCTGGCCACCGGCGCGCTGGTCAATGTGGAGATCCAGCGGATCGGGTACTATTTCCCGGGACCGCGCTGCGCCTGCTATTCCAGCGATCTGGTGATGCGCCAGTATTCCCAGGTGCGTTCCAGGATGCAGCAGGAGGGAAAACGCTTCTCCTACCGGGATATCCGGAAGGTGTACACCATTGTGTTGATTCAGAGCAGCACCTCCGAATTCCATCTGTTTCCGGACCAGTATCTCCACTATGCCAGCCAGACCTTTAACACCGGCCTCCCCCTGGATCTCATCCAGGAATATCTGATTATCCCGCTTGACATTTTTCTCGGAATCCCTCACAATAAACTTACAAGGCTGGATGCCTGGTTATATTTTATTGCCTCCGACAAGCCGGTTGACATTCTGCGCGTCATCCGTGAATATCCGGAATTTAAGGAACTTTACAGGGAAGTATTTCAATTTCGTTTCAAGGTAAAGGAGCTGGTAAGTATGTATTCAGAAGGACTGCGACTCTTGGATTTAGGGACGGTTCAGTATATGATTGAGGAACAGCAGACCCAGATCCAGCAGCTGCAGATGAAATTAAAGGAGAAGGATGCCGCCGCCGCCAAAGCGCTGGCTGAAAAGGACGCCGCCGCTGCCAAAGCGCTGGCTGAGAAGGACGCAGAGAATGCGCGTCTGAAAGCACTCCTGAATCAACTGCAGCCGTAAGGCAATCTGCCAGATAGAAGGAGCGGGCTGAATGCCGCATCATTCAGCCCGCTCCTTCTATCTGTTCCGGCACATCCCGCAGCCTATATCGCCCCGGTTACCCCAAATTCATAAATTGTCGCCTGTCGGTATTTCTCCCCCTTTTTCAAAACGATGCTGGGAAACTCCGGACACTCCATGCTATTTGGAAAATGCTGGGTTTCCAGGCAGACTCCATCGTGTGGATGGTACTGCGCTCCATCCTTGCCAGGCCGGTCTGTCAGCACATTAGCCATGTAGACTTGAATGCCAGGCTGGGTGGTGTAAATCTTCATGCAGATTCCCGATTTCCCGGACCACAGCGCTCCGGCCTCCTCTGGCAGCTCCTTGTCCGCTGCCGCAGTCTGCTCCAGCACAAAGTTGTGGTCGTATCCGCCCACGGCCCGCAGCTGTTCCTCGTCCAGTTCCAGATCCCGTCCCAGCATTTTACCGCCCCGGAAGTCAAATACCGTGTGCTCCACGGGCAGTATCCTTCCATTAGGCAGGCAGCCCGGTCCGTTCTCAGTAAACGCGCCGGCATTCAGGCGGAGCATATGGCCCTTGACGTCCCCGCTGCCCGAGCCGTTAAGGTTAAAATAGCAATGGTTTGTCATATTGACCACCGTATCCCGGTCGCTCTCGGCCCGGTATTCCAGAATCCACTGATAATCTCTGGTGAAGCGGTATTCCACCTGCACATGCAGGTTTCCGGGATATCCCTCCTCACCGTCCTCCGAGCATCTGGAAAACAGCACCCCGTCCTCCAAGATCTCCGCCTGCCAGATGTATTTGTCAAATCCCTTTGCACCGCCGTGGAGATGGTTCTCCCCATCGTTGCAGTTCAGACGGTATGCTGTGCCGTTCAGCGTAAATCTGCCTCTGCATATGCGGTTGCCGTGCCGGCCGATCACCCCGCCCAGATACCCGTCGTTTGCCTCATACTCCCCCACCGTGTCATACCCCAGACACACATCTGTCATCTTCCCGTCCCGGTCCGGCACTTCCAGCCGGTGGACAGTGCAGCCGTAGTCCAGCACCTCCAGGCAGGCCGCCCCCGCCGGAATCCTGTAGCAGGATACGGTTCTGCCGTCTTTTGTTACACCGAATTCCCTGACTGTAACCATCTGTTATCTCCTTTCTTTATACGCGCACCCGCCAGGCCCGCCATTGATAAAAGGCCCTTCACGGGGAAGAGCCTTCTGTAATCTTACAATCTTTAGTCGGGAAGCTTGATACGGCTGTAATACTCATCCGCATTCTCGCTGGTCACCAGCTCAAAGGGTATGTTATTGCGCTCAATCTTCTCGCCGCCGGCAGCCTTCACTGCCATCTCCAGGGCACCCTCGCCCTGTCCGATTGCATCCTGGAAACAGGTTGCAGCCATCTCGCCGGCCTTTACAGAATCCAGAGCGTCCTTGATTGCGTCAATGCCGATTACCTTGATCTCATCCATCTTGCCTGCTGCCTTGATGGCCTCGATTGCGCCCAATGCCATTGCGTCATTCTGTGCCAGAACCACGTCGATCTGCTCGCCTGTGGACAGCCAGTTCTCCATCAGGGCCATGCCCTCTTCACGCTGGGCGTTGCCGGACTGGTCAAATACGATCTTCATGTCAGGATGTGCGGCCAGCACTTCCTCATAGCCTTCCATACGGCCGATCTCAGCAAATGCGCCCAACATCAGGCGGAGCACCGCAACATTGCCCTTGCCGTCCAGCAGCTCTGCCGCATACTCAGCGGAAAGCTTGCCGCCGTCCTCATTAGCGGAGCCTACCCAGACCTGGCCCACATCCTCTGATACGTCGGAGCTTAATGTGATACAGGGGATACCCGCGTCCACAACCGCCTTCACTGCGGAAATGGTTTGTCCAGTACCAACTGCCTTTTGGCTGCACGCTATCTATTATACTACATTCCCCAGTTCCCCTGCAATCTTTTTCCAATTACCTGTGGACAGTAACCTCAACCCGCACCTTTGAAAAAAGGCGCGCCGGATCTCTCCGGCACACCTCATGCTTCCACTTAATTAAAATATCTCTTTAAAAGCCCTTCAAATGCCTTCCCATGTCTGGCCTCATCCCTGGCCATCTCATGCACGGTGTCGTGAATGGCATCCAGGTTCAGGGCCTTGGCTCTGGCGGCCAGATCCGCCTTCCCGGCTGTGGCGCCATTCTCGGCAGCTACCCGCACGGACAGGTTCTCCCTGGTGGAATCCGTCACCACTTCGCCAAGCAGCTCCGCGAATTTGGCCGCATGCTCCGCCTCCTCAAAGGCCGCCTGCTCCCAGTAAAGCCCGATCTCAGGATATCCCTCTCTGAAGGCCACCCGGCTCATGGCCAGGTACATGCCCACCTCTGAGCACTCTCCGTCAAAGTTGGCCCGCAGATCCGCCAGAATGTCCTCAGGCGCACCATTGGCAGCTCCCACCACATGCTCTGCTGCCCAGGACATCACACCCTGCTGCTCTGTGAACTTATCCGCGCCTGCCTTGCAGATCGGACACTCAGCCGGAGCCTGCTCTCCCTCATACACATAGCCGCAGATCTGGCAGACGAATTTCTTCCCCGACGCTGGAGCGGTGGTGTGGGCAGCCGGTGTGTTGGTGCTGGCAGCCGGTGTGTTGGTGCTGGCCGCCGGTGTTCCCAGCTCACTGCTTCTGTCCTGATACCGGGTATGCAGCATTTCCTCCGCCAGGTCACTGAGAGGCTTGCCGTAGAATTCACTGTAGAGGGCCTTGATCTCCTCATTTTCATGGCTCAGGCGCACGGTCATGGAGCGGTCCCTGCCGTACAGGCTCTCGATGCGTTTGGCCCGCAGGGCATCGCCCTCGAACTCCTTGTCTTTGGGCTGTCCGCCGCCGCCGATGCAGCCGCCCGGGCAGGTCATAACCTCCACAAAGTGGTACTGCTTCTCCGAATGCTTCATGCGCTCAATGAAGGTTCTCACATTGGCCGTACCAAAGATAACAGCAACATTTACCGTCAGGCCTCCCACCTGAAGGCTGGCTTCCTTCACCGCCTCCATGCCCCTGACCGGCTCCAGCTCATACAGCACCTGGGGCGCCTTCTCCCCGGTAATGTACTCGTAGGCTGTGCGCAGAGCGGCCTCCATCACGCCGCCGGTATTACCGAAGATTACCCCAGCGCCTGAGCCCTGGCCCATGAGCCTGTCGTATTGGCCGTCCTCCAGGGCTGCAAAGTCAATCGCTCCCTCCCTGGCCCACTGCGCCAGCTCCCTGGTAGTGATCACATAGTCCATATCCCGCATGCCGTCGATGCCCAGATGCCGTCCTGCCGCGTTCATCTCTTCCCTGCGGATCTCATATTTCTTGGCCGTGCAGGGCGTCACCGCCACATTCACAATCTTAGCCGGGTCAAGGCCCATCTTCTTCGCAAAATACGTCTTGATGGTGGGGCCCTGCATACCGATGGGACTCTTGGCCGAGGAGATATGATCCAGCATATCCGGATAATAAATCTCTGCGAATTTCACCCAGGCCGGACAGCAGCTTGTAAACTGGGGCAGAGGCTTATTGCCTCTGGTCACCCGCTCAATCAGCTCGCTGGCCTCCTCCAGAATGGTCAGATCCGCCGCAAAGTTGGTGTCCAGCACATAGTCAGCGCCCAGAGCCCGCAGCAAAGATACCATCTTCCCCTGTACAAAGGCCCCGCCTCCCATTCCGAACTCCTCACCCAGAGCCGCACGGACTGAGGGGGAGGTGGAGAAAATCACAATCTTGTCCGGATCAGCCACTGCCTCAGCCACCTGCCGGTACTCCTTCACCTCGGAAATGCTCTCCACGGGACAGACATTGGCGCACTGGCCGCAGTTGATACAC